>JAAUUE010000178.1 GCA_012031635.1 Coleofasciculaceae cyanobacterium SM2_1_6
TGAACGGACAGCCTTGATGATTACCGGAGATGCTGCCACCATGACAATTTCGGCGGGAGTCAAAAGTTGGTAAACTCGCTCATCCCGAATTTTGTGGTAGATGGCTAGTCGATCGACTTCTGGGTACTGGTCAATTTTGTTAAATACCAACAGCAAGGGTTTGCCCACTTCCCGCAACTGCGACAGAGCCTCGTACTCCACTTGGGTCATATCCCCAGCGATAATAAACAAAATCAGATCCGCCCGCCTCGCCACCTCATGGGCAAGGAGTTCTCTGGTTTCCCCGTCGATTTCATCAATCCCCGGTGTATCAATCACCTGAATCTGGGAGTTGCCGCCACTGGACAGATCTGCATTCCCAAACTTTTCGGTAACTAAACTCCAATCCGCCGTTTGGTTGGCTTTGGTGACTCCATGCAAAGCTCCGGTGGTAAACACAGACTGCCCCAAGAGGGCATTGAGCAGGGAGGATTTCCCCCGTCCCACCATGCCAAAGGCGGCAATTTGAATTACCGAGTTTTCTAATTTATCTAAAAAATTTGTCAGGTCTTGAATCTGCGCCTCTAAACCGACTTTTTCTTGGGGAGTCAAATCTAGGTTCTGGACAAGTTCCCGGAGACTATCTTGGGCTTTTTTGTAGTTAAGTTCCCCTTCAATTTGTCCGAAGTCAAAAATAGTATGTTCTAGATTATTTTCTAGATTACTCTCTAGGTCTTGATCTAAATTCGCTGCGTCTCCCAAACATAACCTCCCTGCTGGCAATTTCTATTAATCATAGCAATTATTGCAATTCCCCAGCCTAGCAAAAGCTCTAGCTGCCCTCGATCGAAACAGCAAGGAAATTACTGAACCTCCGGCTCGATTCCTGCGGCTCGGAGTTGTGCGGCTAGTCGATCAGCCCGTTGTTGCTCTAGGGTGACTCGTTCCGTTCCCCATAACAATAGCTGCTGCTGGGCATCCCACCAGCGTAGCCAGTAGGTATCTGGATTTTCTCGGCTACCCCGCCACACTCCCAAAAATAACTGCATCTCTGGGAGCCAAAATCTTCCTTGGGCATCAGCAGTCTGGCGTTGATAGCGTTGATTTTCGTTGAGGCAATAGAGTTCTAGGTGTCCGGTTGCTGGATCAAAGATGCCGTAGTTGGGGACTTGCAGAATTTGTTCATAGAAGAAAAATTTGCCCACGGGGAAAGTTTCTTTCACTGAATATTCACCACCTTCGGTATCGGAGAGAAATTCCAAAACCACGGCGGGTTGTTCTCCTTGGAGTTTGGGGGTGTAGCTACGGATGACTTGGGAGCGATCGACCCCGATCGAGGGAATATACGCCCAGTCTGGAGCCTTAACTGCAAATTTGCCATCAATGGTGGCACAGATACCATAGTTGGTGGAGGTTAGGGCTGTTTCTCCTAGCTTACCAGCCAAAAGTAGGCTCTCGGTCAAAGCCGCCGCCAGAGCAGGTTGATTGATATTATCCACAGGATCGTCTGGTAATACAAAATCATCGGGTAACTTTTCCCAAGTAATTTTATAATTGGGCTGGGTAGTTAACATAATGACTAGAATAAAACTAATCTAATTTCATGGTTACATATTAGCAATTGTTTCTCAAAGGTTGATGAGGAAGTTTATGATGCCTATTTAATTGGTCATGCTCGTGGAACTGGATAATGTTATTCAATTTTTCCAAAATTTACCTTACTGACTTTGAGAAAGTTCACTACCTGATTGCCATTCAAGGGCTGCGAAAATAAATAACCCTGACCGCCCTCACAGTCTAGAGCTTGTAACTGCTGGAGTTGAGCTTGACTTTCTACCCCTTCGGCAACTACCTGCATATCAAGATTATGGGCAAGGTTAATAATTGTTTGGATGATTTTATTATGGCGAGATTCTAGGGTCATTTGTTGGATAAAGGATCGATCGATCTTCAGGGTATCCACCGGGAAATGATGGAGATAGCTGAGGGAAGAATAGCCCGTGCCAAAATCATCAATACACATTTTAATATTCATTTCCTTGAGGCGTTTCAGGGTTTCCGTAATCTGGCTAGAGCCATCGAGGAGAATACTTTCGGTAATTTCTAGTTTCAGGTTTTCGCTACTTAACCCTGTGTCTGCGAGGATTTTTTCAATTCTTTCGACTAGATCAGGGCGGGTAAATTGCCGAGGAGAAAGATTGACATTAATAATAATTTTAGATTTGAATTCCCGTTGCCAGAGGGCTGCTTGTTGACAGGCAGTATTGAGAATCCATTCTCCTAGGGAGACGATCAAACCCGTTTCCTCGGCGAGGGGCACAAAGGTCAAGGGCGAAATCATGCCTTTGTCTGGATGCTGCCAGCGCACTAGAGCCTCAAACCCCAAAACTTGCTGATGGTTATTGAGGGAGACGATCGGCTGGTACTGGAGATGAAATTGGGGATGGGAGTAGAGGGTTTTCACCGCCCGGCGGAGGTCATTTTCGAGCTTCAGGGTTGCCACCGTTTGTTGGTGGATGGTCTGGTCGAAGATTTCATAACGGGAACGACCACTGCTCTTGGCTCGGTACATGACCAGATCTGCATCCCGGAGCATTTCTTCTGGCTGGTGATAGTTTTGATGGCTATAGGCAATGCCAATACTCACTCCAGTGAATATTTCCTGTCCTTGGAGAAGAAAAGGTTTAGTAATTTCTTGGATAATGCGTTCGGCGACTTGAATTGATTCATCGGGATGATTGAGGTTATCAAGAAGGATGGCAAATTCATCCCCCCCCAAACGCGCCACCACATCTTTGCCTTGGCGAATGCACCGACTCAAAATGGCTCCGATCGCCACCAACAGACTATCTCCAATGGCATGACCGAGACTATCATTGATGACCTTAAAACGGTCTAAATCCAGAAATAATAGGGCAAAGAGGTAATCTGGGGTGTGTTGGAGTTGGTGGAGGGCTTCGTAGAGTTTTTCCATGAGCAGCATCCGGTTGGGTAAGCCCGTGAGGGAGTCATGGTAGGCGTTGTGGCGGAGTTGCGACTCAATATGACAACGGGTGGTGATCTCTTGGCGCAGGTGTTGGTTAGCAATTTCGAGGTCGAGGGTACGTTGCTTGACCAGGGTTTCTAGCTGGACATTGAGACTAGCTAACTGGGTTTCGGCTTGGTGGCGGGCGATCGCTCCCCCGAGGGTGCCGGCGGCAGCGAGGAGAATTGATTTTTCCGTTGCCGAATACTCCCACTCAGTTTGGTGATGGTCAAAACCCAAGAAACCCCAGCACTTCCCTTGGATCTGGACGGGGACGATTAAGATCGAGCAAATATCCTGCTCCCGAAAGATCGATCGAGCAGGTTCAGGCAAATCTGCAACCTTTCCTCCCACGGGCTTCCCCTCGGTCATCGCCGCTTGCCACCAACTCCCCATGGCTGTCATTGTCAAAGGAAACTGTGGGGAGGAGAAATATTTTTTGTTCGCTGGGGTAGAACTTTTGTCTCCGGGGATGGCATTTTTTTGAGTAGGGCTTGGGGAAGAATTTTGGGAAGAATTTGGGGAAGAATTTTGAGAGGAACTTTGGGAAGCCAGCCTTGGGGTGGCATCTTTTTGAGACCAGCGCTCATTCAACATCATCAAGGTATTCCCGGTACTGGGGTCGGTGTGATATTCAAACAAATACACTCGATCGACTGCTGTGGATTCTCCCAAAGCCTTGAGAGCCGACTTTAACACCAAGCTCAGGCTATTTGTGCTGGTCAATAAACAAGTTGTCGCCGCAGCAACTCCTGCGAGGAGGCGATCGCATCGCTGTAGTTCCATGGTTTTTTGTCGTTGTTCCGTAATATCCCCATGGATGCCAATAAAGTGGGTTAAATCTCCTCTGAGGTTCCGGACTGGGAGCAGGGACAATTCATGCCAAAATTCCGTCCCATCTTGGCGATAGTTTTTGAGAATAACCTTACCGGGGATGCCTAGCCGGAGATATTGGCGCATGGTCTCGATCGCCTTCGGACTCGTCCCCTGCCCTTGGAGAAAACCCCAATTTCTACCGAGGACTGCTGCTTGACTGTAGCCCGTGATTTCACTAAAAGCCGGATTGCAATAGATCAAAGGCTGGTCTGGGGCTTGCATATCACTAATGGTGATCCCCTGACTGCTGGCGCGATCGCCTGCTCTAATAATTGCAACTTCTCCAAATTTGCCTGCGCCTCTAGTATGCCGCTCAAATCTTCTAGAAGCTCTTTTCCCAGAGCGGAGAAACCCCGGAGTTGCTCTGGGGCTAGTTGTTTTAGATCTAAATTTTCTGAGAGGTTAAATTCCCCGGACATAGTATGAGACACTCTCAATTAAAAAATCATTTTTATCAAGCTGAAGTTTTAGCTAATGGAGATGACAGAATCCAAACTACAGAATTTAGACTACCGTGATCCTACTTAATACGACACTAATAGGGTAATTCTGTACAAAAAATATCGTAGGGTTACGAACTCCCGCTCCGAAATATAAATTCTGCAAATATAAACTCTACCTGATGCCAACTCTACCTGATGCAAAATTTCGGAATTAACTAATAAAGTAAGCCTAAACATCACCCTTAGTACAATCTTAAACAAAATTTTTAGTAGAAAACACCTAGAGATTTACTGAATAATTAGCCTTGTCGATCGATTAATAATTCCCCAAAATCTTAAGAGGCTTACAAGGAGGTGTGTTGAGAGATTTACCGAGGGATAGGTAGGAACATTTACGAGGAGATGGGAAAAAGGCTGATTAGGGTATTTGGGGCTATTTTTTGACTATTTTTTAACTTTAACCAGAAATTTATCTCCCTAGGGGAAGTTTCCTTGTAGGATCCCTGCATTAGGAACTGTGCTTAGGTACCGTGCAACTACTTGAGAAAATTTAACTGCTTGCAGACTTTCAACCTCCTCTCGCAGGCTCTAGTTTTACTCTAAGTTCCGGAGTAAATTCTGCAATTCAGGTTTTGCATAGACCTAGAGTTCATGACCTAGACCTATGAATTACATCAATGATCTAAAATCAACTTAGTTGATCATCCATTTACGGAAAATTAACCAGCCATGACAAATATCATCGGAATTGACAGAGCCGGAGACTACCTTGGAGCTAATCTGCCCCAGTGGGTTTCTGGTAATCTCCTAGGTCAAACCGGAGTAGATACTGCTATCACTCCCTTCATGAATACTTTAAGCGGAAGTATTGGTCAAAATCTGTTGAACTTAGTTTTTGGGATTGCGGCTCTCCTGGTCGGTTATATTGTGGCGACGATCGCTGCGAGTATTGCCCAAAAGCTCTTACACAGAACTAATCTAGATAATAAAATCGCCACTTGGATTACGGGCAGCCCCCAGAGTAATCTGCCCATTGAGAAGTGGATCGGCGGTACGGTGTTTTGGGTGATTATGCTGTTTGCGATCGTGGCTTTCCTCCAGACTATCCAGTTAACCGCAGTTTCTGAACCCATCCGCAATCTCTTATCCCAAGTCACAACTTTCTTGCCCAAGCTCCTTGGGGCTGGTTTGCTGTTGCTGGTGGCGTGGCTCTTGGCAACGATCGCCAAATGGTGATCATCCGGGGACTTGGTTCCTTGGGCTTGGAGCGCCGTCTGGGGGAACAAACCGGAGAAACTCAGCAGTTTGCGGTGACGGAAACCGTAGCTAATGCCCTGTATTGGTTTATTTTCTTGTTGTTTCTGCCCGCAGTTCTCAGCACCTTAGAACTAGAAGGCACTCTCCAACCAGTCCAACAGTTACTCAATCAAGTCCTCTCGATGCTGCCAAATATCTTTGGGGCGGTCTTGATTGGGGGAGCAGGCTGGCTGATTGCCCAGGTGGTACGCCGGATTGTGACTAACCTAGTCGCTGCCACCGGGGCTGACCAAATGGGACAGAAGTTTGGGTTGAACCAGAGCCAACAGTCTTTGTCGGTGATTACCGGAACTCTGGTTTATGTCTTGATCTTGATTCCCACGGCGATCGCTGCCTTGAATGCGCTGAAAATTGAGGCGATTTCCCAGCCAGCGATCTCCATGCTGACGCAAATCCTCAATGCCATCCCCCAAATCTTTACGGCAGTTGCCATTCTCGGTATTGCCTACGTGATTGGGCAGTTTGTCTCGGAGATTCTGACTAATGTATTAACGGGAATCGGCTTTAACAACATTTTTCAGTGGTTAGGCATGGGATCGATCGTGAACCAAGCTCCTCCCAATACACAATCGACTACCAGCCGGACTCCTGCGGAAGTTTTGGGGGTAGTTGCGTGGGTCGGTATTATGCTGTTTGGGGCGATCGCTGCCACCAATGTCTTGCAAATTCCCGCCTTAACCCAAATTATTTCGGCCCTCACGGTGGTGGCTGGTCAAGTAATCTATGGTCTAATTGTCTTTGCCATTGGCTTGTACTTAGCCAACCTCGCCTTTAGCATTATCAGCAGTTCTGGCAATCGGCAGGCTAAAATTGTCGGTCAAGCTGCTCGGATCTCGATCATTGCCCTAGTGACAGCCATGGCTCTCCAACAGATGGGCATTGCTAGCGATATTGTCAACCTTGCCTTTGGTCTCCTCTTGGGGGCGATCGCCGTTGCCATTGCCCTTGCCTTTGGCTTAGGGGGTCGAGATATTGCCGCCGAACAGGTGCGATCGTGGTTAGCCTCCTTCCAAGACTCCGACAAAACCGGAGATAAAGTAGATCAAACTACCAATCCAACCACAAGTACAAACCCAACTGACAATTATTAAAGACCCGTAGGGTGGGCTTTGCCCACCTTGCATTCCAATCCTGCATTCCAATCCTGCATTCCAATCCCGCATTCCAATCCTGCATGAACCCCGCCCCGCCTCCTTAGCGATCGCCTTAAATATAGAATTTAATGTCATTTTGCAGGAACTCAAGGTATGTTAAGATGTCTAAGGATTTATCTAGAGTTATTTTGAAGAATCATCTTAAAAAGTTATTTTGAAAAATTATTCTAACGTTGCTTATTTAAAAAACTATTCCATGTTGTTTTCTCCTCTTGCTCGTGTTTGTTCCCTTTCTGTAACAGTATTGCCTCTGATTCTAGGGCTAGGTACGAGTTTGCCAGTGCAAGCTCAGATAATTACCGAGCCTAGTGATGATCTTCGTCCCTTAGTTCAAGATAACAGCCTCCTCAGTATGCAGGGCGGGCAGCGGCTCATGAGGGAATCCCTGACAGCCATTGAGTCGCAAGACTATGCCACAGCCGTTGTTAAACTCCAACAAGCCCGGCAGGTTTTTAACCAGCTATCTAATTTTTATCAACAACTATTCACAAGTTTTACGGGGATCAATAACCGCTTAGCAGATGTCCATCGGCAACGGGCTGTGGAAGTGGCAGAAATGCGGGATCAAGCAACCTACCAATTGGCTTTAGTCCACCAAGCCCAAAATCAGCCAGACCTATCAGTCCCTTTGTTAGTCCAAGTTATTCGTTCCCAAAACCCGACCACAGACTTAGGAGCTCAAGCCTACGCTCAGTTAGTCCAACTAGGCTTTGCCAGTGAGGTAGAGCCGCCCCCTGGAGTATCTGTCAATAGCTCCACAACCCTCCTCAGTATGCAGGGAGGAGAGCAGCTAATGCGGCAATCCCTTGCCGCCGTACAGTCTCAGGATTATGCCACCGCCACTGTCAAGCTCCAACAAGCCCGACAAGTTTTTAACCAACTCTCTAATTTTTATCAACAATTGTCTGCGAGTTTCTCTGGTATTAATAATCAGTTGGCGGATGTGAATCGCCGGAGTGCCGTAGAGGTAGCAGAAATGCGCGATCAGGCTACTTACCAACTGGCTTTAGTCCACAGAGCCCAAAATCAGCCAGAGCTATCAGTGCCTTTGTTGATCCAAGTCATTCGATCGCAAAATCCGACGACAGATCTGGGTGTCAAAGCCTACGATCAGCTAGTCCAGCTAGGTTTTGTCAGTGAGTCCTCCGCCCTGACTAGGGTTCCCCTTAGCCCCACGGCTCCCTAGTTTTTTTGAGAATTACGTATAGAATATTTTGTAGGTATTTTTGTGGATATCTGCTATGGAAATTTCACTTAAACATCAGTAGAGCAGTAGAGCAATTTTCCGGGAGGAATTATGGCAAGTCCGAAAGAGGTCGAAGCAATGATTAAGCAAGGATTGCCGGATGCGATCGTGCAGATTTATGATGCTCGTGGCACCGGAGATCATTACGAAGTGGTAGTAGTTTCTGAAAATTTTGTGGGAAAATCTAGACTCCAACAGCATCAGATTGTCTACGGGGCTGTGCAGTCAGCCATGGCCTCGGGAGAAATTCACGCCCTCCAGTTAGATACCAAAACCCCAGAAGAGTGGCAAGCAGTCAAGTCTGCCTAAGGTTTAATCCTTTTACTAAATTTTTTTACTAAATTTTTGCCCTGATTTTGTCACTAGAGATTCATTTGCCTAGAACAATGTATATCCCCAGGGGTTAAATCTTGAGAGAAATTAAATCGTTACGCTCTTGATCATCCACGCTATCATGGATGATTATTATTAAATCCCCAAAAAACTAGTCAAAAGTCATGACTCCAGAACTTAAACAACGCATTGATGACCTCGTGAGCCAAAACAAAATTGTTGTGTTTATGAAAGGCTCAAAACTCATGCCTCAGTGCGGTTTTTCTAATAATGTAGTGCAGATGCTCAACAGTTTGGGAGTTCCCTTCGAGACTGTGGATGTCTTGGCAGACTACGAAATTCGTCAAGGCATTAAGGAGTACTCCAACTGGCCAACAATTCCTCAGGTTTATATCAATGGAGAATTTGTCGGTGGTTCAGATATTTTGATTGAGCTTTACCAGAAGGGAGAACTCCAAGAAAAGGTAGAAGTTGCTTTAGCTTCTTAGGAACTATTGATTTTGACGAAATTTCCGAAAATTATTTAGAGAAATTCTAGGTTTTCTAGACTGACTAAGATGATTAGACCTCTTGTGTGAATAAGGAAAAAGCCCCTCATCCCCCAGCCCCTTCTCCCTAGGAGAAGGGGGAGTAAGAGGAAAGTCCCT
>JAAUUE010000005.1 GCA_012031635.1 Coleofasciculaceae cyanobacterium SM2_1_6
GTTCCAATCCTCGCCCAGCCCGGAGACTCGGGCGCTACCTTTGTTTATCTAGCTCCTCATCAGAGTAGCTGTAAGTTGTTCCAATCCTCGCCCAGCCCGGAGACTGGGCGCTACAGCGATTATATCAAACCCTTTGCCAGTAAGCAATCCAGAGATCGGTTTTGCGAACCTTGTTTTTCGTGGGGAAAACCCGATTTAAAGTTAAGTAGAAATAGCTGAAACCCTTTCTGTGAAGGGAGTGCGAAACCTCTGGGGATTTGAGCATTACTATAGGTTCGCATTTTTTTAGATAATTAGAGGGTCTTCAAAATTTATGTAGTTGTCGATCCCGTAGGACTCAAGACAGAGTTCCCTTGAAGCTGATAGCTTGTAGAAACGGATGCTGTCTAGTTTGGGGTCGATGATTTTAATTATTTGGGCTTTCAGGGCTTCGTATTGCGCTTCATTTACCCGGCACTCAAAGACTGAGTATTGAACTCTCTGCCCGTAATTTTGCAGACTGTGGCAACTTGCCGTAACCTCCGCCTTCCTTCCTTGGTTTCGGTGTTGACATCGTAGGTAACTAAGATATTTTTCATGGGTTAAGCCCTAATTTTAACGTTGGATAAAAGGCTGGTAGCTGGGAAGGTCGCCCCGTAGATGCCTTGCTAGTAATCGGGCTTGGATGTGGGGAATTAATCCTAGGGGGGTTTTGGTGGCGGTAATGGGGTGGGTAATTTCTTCTTGTTTGCGCTTTTGATAGGCAGTGAGGACAGTTTTGCGAGCGCTGTCGGTCAGATAGATGGCTCCGCCGGGTCTTTCGATGAAGTCGTCGGGTTTAATTTGTTTGCGGTTGATGAGGGTGAGGACAAAGCGATCGGCTAGGGGGGCACGGAGTTCTTCCATAAGGTCGAGGGCGAGGGCTGGTCTACCGGGGCGGAGGGCGTGGAGGAAGCCTATTTGGGGGTCTAAACCGACTCCTTCACAGGCGGCGACACATTCGTTGACAAGTAAACTGTAGATGAAGGAAAGGAGGGCGTTGATGGGGTCACGGGGGGGACGGCGGGAGCGCTCGGTGAAGGCAAATGTGTCTCGTTCTGTGCGAATCATGGAGGTGAAGGCTCCAAAATAGGCTTTGGCGGCGAAACCTTCGGTACCTCTGAGTTTGTCTAGATCGGGGATTGTTTCGGTGGTTTTGATGGCTTCGGCTTGGATTTTGGCGGCGGTGGTGAGGGCTTGACGATCGCTTTCGCTATTAGCCTCACGAGCCGATCGGCGGAGAACGGAGCGGCTATTTTGAAGTTTGCCAGCGACAAAGTTGCGGGCGATGAGGAGGGTGGTTTCTGGGTTGTCGAGGGCGGTGTGTTGCGATCGCCTTAGTAAAACATTACCTGTTGTTGGAGCAAATAATCGGGCTTGAAATTGCCCCCGGTGGGAGAGCCAAACTAAATCTCGTCCGTCTTCGGCACAGCGATGGATCAGGAAGGGACTACAGAGGACATTGCCAAAAACAACGATACCGCCTAGGTGATGGAGGGGAATTTGCAAAACTAGCTGTTTTTCGACCTCAACTTTTAGGGTTTCATGATCCAGATGGATGTAGCTGCCTTGGGTTTGGATGTAGAGGGTGTTGAGTAATACTTTCATAGTTACTCCAGAATTTGAAATAGTTGGTTCGCAGCAGCCGATCGCCGAAAGTCTTTGATAGCATAGGGCAGACAGGCTTCGATCAGGGAGCAATCTGGGCAGCGGGAGTCGGCAACGGGGGGAGGGATGGTGGCAGTTTGAAGTAATTGGCGGACGTTTTTTGTTGTTTCTGCCACTAGCGATCGCAACTCTGGGGTAAAGTGTACCTCCCGCCTTCGCTTGGAGCCGTGGTGAAAAATTGCGCCTTTAGGTACGGGGCGATCGAACATTTCTTCTAGACAAATAGCTTGGGAGCAAAGCTGGACATCATCGGCGGGGCGGGGCTTTTTCGACCCCGATTTGTACTCCACTGGGTAGGGTGTGCCATCTAGACCAAATTCCACCACATCGGCAATCCCTCTTAATCCTAATTGGTGTGACCACAGAGGTAAGGCTCGCTCGATCCTGATCCCTTCCATGCTCTCGCCGTCAGGAATGTTGACTTTTTCATGGACTTGTTGACCCCGGAGGGTATAGATATTTTCATCCCAAACTTGTTCCACATGAATCAAGGCGCACTGGCGGGGACAGTAGACGTAGTGCTGGAGGGCACTGAGCATGACGTAATCATCGGTTTCCATACTTATAAATTTAATCCCCAGTCTTGAGGGGAAAAATGTTAGGCATCTGTGGGGGGAATAACTTTGTTTTCTGGTAATACTGGCTCTGTTATATCTACTTTGTCGTAGATGTCGGCGAGGGCGATCGTACAGGGAATTGTGTCAAATTTAATCTCTTCTTCTAAGGTGTCGTATTCCTGAAATTCCCATTTTTTTACACCTGTTTTAACATAATGCTGAACAGAATAATGGTGTTGATCAACTAATAGATATTCCTGAAAGGTGGGGAGCGATCGATAGAAGGTAAATTTTTCAGTTTGATCATATTTCCCAGTTGATTTGGATAATACTTCAATAATTAATGTGGGATTTGTAATAGTATCTTTGCGACCTTCTTGTAAAATAAAATCTCCACTTACTACCATCACATCTGGATAGGTATAGCTTCTCTCTTGTGGTATCCACAGGCGTTGATCTACTACAAATACTCGATAGGGTTGGCGCTTGAGTGAAAAGTTTAAAGTTCCAGCTATATTTAAAACAATTTGATTATGATTTGGCATTCCTCTAGCCATTGGTATTATCTCTCCATGAATGTATTCATTGCGAGTTTCTGAGATGATTTCTAGGGCTAAATATTCCTCTGGGGAATAGACTTGGGTTGTTTGAACTTGAGCAATCATGTTACAACTCTCCTAATAGGTTCTATCTTCGAGATGTCAGTATTGGGGAGGATCCTAAAGCCAAAGTTCTAGAATCTTCCCCATAAATTTTAACCTTCAATCAATGGTGTCAGGGTGATCCCCGGTGGTAAGCTGTCCCTGTCTACAGTAATTTCATAGTCTGAAAAACGCCTAGGAACTGTATCTGGCTGGATTAGTTGGGGTTTGATGCGCTCAAATAGTTTGTGGGCGGGAGCGTTACCTAGTTTTGATTCGTGGGTAAACACATAAAGTCCTCTGGGAGCCATCATGCCTCGACTGGCGGAGCGATCGAAATCCCACATATTTACCAAAGCCTGCCAAAATAGTTCTAGATCAAACTCTGTCACCCCAGTTGTTTCTGCCAAATAGGGAGAATAGAAACCATAAGCCATGTACAGCCCGTAGGGAATAAAGGTTTTCCGTCCAATAGTTTGTAGCTTCTCCCGGTCTTTTTCATCGGTGACAGCCATTCGAGTGATTGCCAAATCCTGCGGTAGTACTGGGTCGATTGATCGAGCAAAGGTAATTTGCATACAGCCCCGCACCTGACCAGCATTCAGCCCTGTACTCATCACAGCCCCAAACATCCGGACATCATAAAAATTATCACACATCCATATTTGAGCTTTATCTGCATTGGCTTTGCTTTTGTCAGCCTTGCCTGCTTTTTTACTAAGAGCAGTAATAAAGGTCTTGACCGCCTTGCTAAAACCAGCTTCATTCTCTAAAAGATCCAAGGCTTCTTTAAGTTCAGCATCAGATAGCTCACCACTATATTCCAAGCTAGCAACTACATCTCCTGATTCATCGCTGCCATCGATAAAGGTAAAAGCATCATTTAAGTAGGGATTGAGTTGTCTTAGCCCTTCAATAACTGCGGCATCTTTGATTACATCCTTGGCGGGTTTACTTGTCGGAAGATTCTGTTCAGTATAGGCACGGCGAATTTGGCTATTGAGAACTCCATGATGTTCGACAAAAATTTTCAAGCGAGATTTCTGGTTTTCAGTGGCTTCGTAGGCTTCGTAGGTGGAAATATAGTTACGAATCTTACGCTTGAGGCAGACATCCGTAACGATTCCCTGTAGGGTTTCTGGATCGGTACGGGGCATATTGCCGCCATCAGGATCGCCATTGGGGTTGCCATCGATGACATCAAATAGGAGAACGAAATCGTGGCGGTGTTGAGGATTTGTGTAAACGGTCTTGGTATTATTCATTGGTATTACTCCTGAGTTTGTTTAGATGCGATCGCAGCTTTAGCAGCAGCCCGATTTTTGGCTCGTTGATGGTAATAGCCCAGAGCAAATAGACCCTGGTTTTGCATGGTCATAGTTTTTGGGAAGCTATCAAGATGAGAGGTAATTTCTTCTAGGCTTTCTTCTAGGGCATTGCAAGTCCCTGATTGATTTTTTCTTAGTTTAGATAGGTGCGCTCTTGCGCCCCGCAGTAAAGGTGGAAAAGCACTGGCGGGGTTACTAGAAGCGGCTCCGTAGTAGCGATCGGTCAAAGAAGCATTGATCTTGCCCAAGGCAGCCCGTTGTGTTGCCTCTAGTTCAGCTAATAGGCGACCGCAATGATAGGCAGATCGATCTTCAGGGTTAAGTTCAGGATCAGGATTTAGATTTTCCATGGAGATTATGGCAAATTGTTCATTTTGAGTAGTAAAAATAAGTTTGATTAGAGCTGCTCGATAATAAGTAACATCTTGCTCTACCCGATTGCGCCGTATCAGACGGGCAAGTAGGTCAAGAGGAAGTTTTCCACCATAAAGAGCAACTCTAGTTAGAGCTATGGTGACGGTCGGGAGCATTTCTTTGGCTGCATCACGATAGGCACTTGAAGCTAGATGGTAGACACTCAGAGGTATGCCCTGTTCACCATAGGAATCAACGATTTTTTGGGCGGTAAACCATGTGCGTAAATTGCTCTTAACTTCTGGAACAGTCATCTCTAACCAATCCCGGATCACAACCCTAGAGCTATTGGCTGTCAGGGCTAAAACGTAGAACTGATTTGCGTCTGTGCCATAGGTTTGCTGCCCTTTCTCAGCAGAATTCAAGAGATTGATCACTGCTTGGGGATCGGGTTTGTCGAGAAATTCCCAAGTTTCTGCCACCTCCTCAGAAGGTTCCCTTGTCCAAGCAACGTAGGTGGTAGTGCCGATGTTGAGCTTGGAGTCGGGGGCAGCAATCAGATGATTTAGGGCTTTGGCAAATTTTTCTGCCGCATCACGGGAGATGGGGGAAGTTAGAGAATTTTTTAGCCCGTAGGAGGTGAAAGGAGGGGCATTGGCAGATACCAATACCGTGCCTGATGGTTGACCGCCAATCAGTTTTTTAATAAAGACTGGCATTCGATCGACTACAGGCTTTAGTTCTCCAGTTACCAAGCAGGTCATGATGGGTAAATCCTTTGTCTCTCCATCTCCGCCCCCGGCGGTGTAGTCTGCCCAAAACTCCTGAATACTAAGTAGTCCAGCTTTCTCGTCTGCCGGAATGATGCCAAGGGCAGAAAAAGTTAGATTGTCACTGGGGTCAAAATCTGGGGGCAACTTATCCCTTTCTGCTTCTGGATTCCATGACTCTAGAAACTTGACAATTACCTGCACCGATGGCTCTTTGGTAATTTCGGCACATTTTTGGACTAGGGCTTTGAACTGATTATGGCAGTCTTTGACTCGATCGGGTTTAGATTCCGATCGTCCAATCCCCAACACGTATTCCCCATTATCAGCAAGGAGTTTGGGCTTCACTCCCATGGCTCTGGTAATGTGAGGAACCACCATGATTTCACCCCGTTTGTCAACTTTGGTATTGCCGCCTCTGGGGGTAAAACTTTGCAGTGTGCCATCGGGATTAAGATTAATTAGCCATCGTATTGATGCCGCCATATACATAGCTGGCGGTAGGGTCATTTGCATATCAGCGTATTCTTTTAGTTTGGTCAGAATCATGATGGGGGAATCCTCAAAATGCCTTGGTTTAGTCTGGCTCGAAAGAACTTGGGCTGGGCTTTGCCTTTGACAACTTTTGCCCCAGTAGTATCGTGGCTCAAATAGGTAAGAGTTCCATCTGTGGTTTCAGTGAACTCCATATCTAGGAGCATTAATCCCAGTTCATCGGTGCGATCGATGGGAACGTCCTCTTCTTCAGGCGGTTCAAAAAAAGCACTAAATTCCCTTGTTCCTAGATAGGGTTGATGGTGGCATTGCCCCCTAGCCACCCGGCGGCGAAACTGGTCTCGATATTTAGCCGGAGTTGCATCGGCGTGGGGTTTGAGTTGAATCTGGGCTTTGATAATGTAGGCTACATCTCGTAAACATAGGGTATGGCGTTGGGTGCGGTCGGCATCAGCGTAATAATGAAAGTCGGGGTCTCTAGCCGAGCGATCGCTTTGCCAACTACTCACTTCATTGCGTAAAATCGAAAATCGCTTAATTGGTTTCAACACATGGATTTCCTGCACCTGCCAAGTAAACTCTGGCTTCCAAAAAATTGCCTCTAGTACACCTCTAGCTGCACTAGGGGTCATAACTTCATAGCTAACCCGCTCCACCCCAAACTCAGGACGAGTAAAATTAGCAAAATCACTCCATACCTTTACACTCAAAGGTACACTTAAGGATAAATCATTAGTCATAATTGTCCTTACAAGAATTACATATTATACTGTAGCAGAAATTCTATTCCTAGAACATATGCACTAAAGGATATTGAGGTACTAGGACAGTAAAGCAGCTAAAAGAATCCGCATTACTGCTTCGATGTCTTCGGTGACTCGATAGAGATTGAGAACTTGGAGAATATGTTTTTGCGATCGCTGTAGAACCCCAAACTGCCAAATATTCCCCGTAGTCACCGCCCCCAAAAGTTCCGGCTGATCAGAATCTGTCCACTGATCTAGGGCAATCAACTCTACTGCTAGTTGACCAAATCCTCGGCTCAAATCAGCTTGTTTGGCTTCAATAATCACCACTCCACTATTTGTTGCTAGATAATAATCCAGAGAGCCTTGCAGTTGATTGCTTAATTTGAGGTTATATTCAATCCGCACATGGGCATGACTGTAATAGATTAGGTCAGCCACGATCGGGGCAATCATAAATTCTCGGCGAGTTGTTTCATTTTCTGAGTCAATGTACGGCAAAACTTCTTCAATACGTTGCTGGAGATTTGCCAAGCGATCGAGTTTTCCGGCATATTCTGGCAGTTTGAGCATTTGTTTACTCAGGGTATAGCCAAATTCTGTAACCAATTCGCTAGGAATAATGCCTAGGTCAAAATAATTACTAAAAGTATAGGAACGATTTGGATCTAGGGTTGATTTAGTCATAGGTCTCAATTTCTCAAACAATTAAATCCGCAGGGTCAAAAATAATTGCTTTGCCTCCCATCATAATCCCTCGTACTAGATGATCATAATTACCATCTTGCCAAACCCATAAACCGGGGGCAATTTCTCGCCGTAGGTCTTCGGTTCGTGAAAACTCATAGTTGCGGAGATTGACAAGGTAGGGTTGGAGCGATCGCCAGTCCCCAGAAAGCAAACCCCGTCTTTCAATCAGGCGCAATAAACCACGCACTCGATCGTCATGCTGAATTACAACTGGGGTGGTGTCATCTTGAATAAACTTAAACTTTTTGGAAACCTCAGGGTAATTTAGTTTTTTCCGTAACCCTTGGATATCACATTTATCCGTGTTCACATTTTCGTAGAGTTTGTGGAAGTATTCTTCAAAGATTTCTGGACTATCAAGATCAAGGTCTGGAGATTTCAATAAATCTTTGGTGATAGAAATTGCAGTTTCATACATTCCCTTGGGAGTGCTGCCTTCCGCCGGATCAAAGATCACCACCCGTCCTTTGTTTTCTCGCTTACCTTCTCGGTTGCAACGTCCGGCGGCTTGGACAATCCGATCGAGGGGAGCGATCGCTCGATATACCACAGGGAAGTCTAGATCAACTCCAGCTTCCACCACTTGAGTTGAAACTAAGATGCAGGGCTGAGGATTTTTGGGATTGAGGCGATCGTGAATTTTTTGCAAAACTTCCTGTCGATGCTTGCCACACAACAGAGTCGAAAGATGAAATACATGTTCCGCACCTCCTAGCCGATCTAAAACTGCTAGGGCATCTTTGCGAGTATTCAAGATTACCAAGGCTTGATCCTGTTGCTGAATATCTTGGGCTAACCGTTCCCAATTCCATGGGTCTTCAGGAATGAGGTAAGTTACTCTACTTAAGCTTACAAAATACTCCCGTGCTTGCTGTGGGGGAATAATATCCTGAACTGAACCCGGAGCAAATCCTTCTAGGTAGCGACTTTGCCCTTCTAGGGCTGGTTGGGTAGCAGTACAGAGAACGATCGTCACCCGATAGCGATCGACCAGTTCTTGCAACACACTCAAGATAGGTTTCAGCAAAAGTAATGGCAGAGTTTGCACTTCATCCAAAATGATCACACTGCCAACAATATTATGCAACTTGCGGCAACGGCTGGGACGGTTGGCAAACAAGCTCTCGAATAGCTGTACTGTTGTCGTCACAATCAGGGGCGCATCCCAATTTTGGGTTGCCAAACGAGCTTGAGCCATCTCCTGCCGGGCATCTTCATCATCAGGCTCTTTTGAGGCACTATGATGTTCTAAAACTGCTTCTTGACCAAAAATATCTCGATAAACTCCAACGGTCTGATCAATAATGCTGGTGTAGGGAACTGCTACGATTACTCGATCGAGGTGATGATCGATCGCATGACGTAGGGAAAAAGCCAACCCACTCAGGGTTTTGCCCCCACCAGTCGGCACTGCTAACCGAAAAACCCCCGGTGATAGTAGGGCGGCATCTACACAAGCTCGATAAACATCGGCTCTAATTTGATTTACAGGTGTAGTTTCAGCATTATCAATTACTTCATTTTGTGTCTTTTGCAACAAGTCCCATAGTTGGGCGATCGTGATATTAGCACCCCGTAATGCAGCCTTTTCTGGACTAAAGTGCGCCTCCGTATCTAGATGATCAGCATCAATCAAACAAGAAAAAAGTATCCGAGTAAAAAACTCATAGCGATAAGTATCTTTCTCCACTCCTGACCTTAGTTGTCGCAGATCAATCCCAAATCCTGACATTAGCTGCCGGAGGTTAATTTCAGTTTGTAGCTGACACAAACCTTCTGGGGCTTGGCGTAATACCTCCTGATAAGATTCATCAAAGGCTGGTTCTTCTTGCAATTTGACTATTTCACTTTTCATGTGTGAATTCTCAGGCAGACCACCATGATGCCCGTATATGATCGGAGCCAAAGGCTGTAACTTTTCCCAAGCCAAACGTGCTCCTTGAACGGCGTGGGGAATTTTAGGATGGGGAGCTTTTTTACCTACTTTAGAAGCAATGTGACATAATTCTAAATACCTCTGAAACTCTGGATTGTATTTGCCTAAATCGTGCCAGAGTCCGGCATAGTAACCAAGTTCACCAGCCCCAAATTTGTCAGCATAAAACCTAGCTTTTTGGGCAACACAATCTAAATGTTCTTTTAATCCATGCCATTTATCAGAATCTTTTGCTGGTGTATGAGCTGCTGGCTGCTTTGATTCAGACATGCTTTTTCTCTTGGATGGTTGTCTGGTTAGTTATTTCTCTTGCCAGTCACGACCGAGGCGAATGGTAAAGTCAGAATTAATATCTCCAGTGGAGGAGGCTTCTATCACCCCCAGACCCCAGGCTTGCTGAAGTTTGGTAGCGGTTTGAAGGTCTCCTTTTTGAGCAATAATCTGGGTTTGGGACAGTTCTTCAGTCCAGTTACTGATGATATAGGTGCTTTTAAAACCTTGAGTTGCCAGATAATCAGCAAATTCTTCGGCGGCTTTGGGACGCCCGGTGGCATTTTGGATGGCAATGCGGAGGGTCTGAGGGCGTTGGGGCGGTGTAAATTCGTAGGGGTTAGTAGAGGTGTTGCTGGGAGGAGAAAGTTGGAAATACTGCTCCATGACTCGATCGCGCGCTGGAAAATCGATTAACCAGTAGCTAGATTGAAACTCTTGGGGTTGACTAAAACGCCCCGGTAGCAACACCATCCGCAGGGTTTCTGGTTGGACATCAAGCATAAAACTCCCCAGCGCCATGATCTCCTCTAGGCTGAGGTTCGTATCTATATACTGCTGCATGACTCCGAGAATTTGCGGGAGACGAGGTAGGACAGAAGGGTTGAGCAATCTTTGGCGGATGGCTTTGAGGAGAGTTTGCTGGCGTTGGACTCGACCAATATCCCCATTGCCATCGCTCCGGAATCTGGCAAAATGCTCTACCTGCAACCCGTTTAAGGTCTGCCAGCCCGGTTTGATATCGATAAATAAATTTTGGGTGACATCTTGGTACTGCATGGCGTAGGGAACATAAATTTCGACTCCCCCTAGCAGGTCTACCAGTTCTCGGACAGCATTGTTTGTCACTCGGACGTAGCGATCGACCGCTACATTATTGAGAGCCCCACTAACTACCCGTGCTGTCAGCGTCGCCCCCCCTTCGACATTGGCTTCATTGATTTTGTCGATCCCGACTCCCGGAATTTCTACTTGGGTATCTCGCGGAATCGATAACACATTAGCTGTCTTTGTCTGGGGATCAAGACCAACAAGGAGCATCGTATCTGTGCGCCCAGCAAAAATTTCGGGTGAATTAGCCGGAGCGTTGGGCATCCAATCTACTCCCATCAACAAAATATTTACAGGTCTAGCCAAACTGTAGCGGAATCCCTGCCTCCAGAGTTCTTCCTTGAGATTGTCAGGAGCTTCTGACTTAATCAAAGGACTGATGGGAGTCAGCAGGGCAACGGTGGCTCCGAGCGCCGCAGAAATTGTTGCCGTCACCAAAAATGCCCCGCCCCAGAAAACCCATTTGATCACCCGGCGACTCAGGGAAAGAGGCTTCGCAACTTTGCGACTAGGTTGGCTAGACTTACCAGAAGAGTTGGCTCTTTGGGGGTTATTCAAGTCTGGGGACTGACCGTTGGGTTGACTTTCTGGCTCTAGTCGGGCATCTGGACTAGGACTATCAATGGAATTGGGGGACAGACCATCGGGGGACTGCCTTGGAAAATGTTCAACGATTTTTTTCACCCTCACCTCAACGAAGTAACTCCTTTGACACTCTCCGGCGTGAAGGCTCGGAGATTCTTAATTCAGCGACTGACCTTTAAGCACCGTATCTCTTTCGAGCAATCCTCAAACCTTTCAACCGTGAAAAAACACCAATTGACGAGCCTGATTTACAGTAACCCTAGGGGGTCTATCTCCAAAAGCGTACTAGGATACTACAGCACTTCAACTAAGCTTAGTGATGACCTAGAGTTTGGGCGTGCCCCGCCCTACTTTAATGGATGGAACCAAATTATGTGTTTTCTGGTAATGAGAACGTATTGATTCTCTAGCTATGTTTGACAAGGTTTTCGCTACCCTTCTTGGTACTCTCTAGGAGTTTTCAGGTTCGAGGGTGCCGACTAAAAGCCGCTTCACAACCGCCCACCTTGGGGATTTCAACCATGTCTATCTTAATCTAAAGCCGTCTTCAAAAGACAGGGTTTTAGACCCAATTTTTTGATAAATCGGATTATAACCTTAGAAACTGCTTACTTAAGACTCTGATTTCCGGGAATTTTTAATTTGATTATATTTTGCCTATTTTTAAGTAATTTTTAAGTAAACTAAGCTAATGTTAAATTATGTTAAAACCATTAAGATAAAGATCAAATAATAACTTGTAATAAAATTATGAATCCTTTTCAGCCATCCCAGCCTTCAGAGCAGGATTTACTCAAAGCCTTACTGCCTCCTTTGTTAGAAGATTTTCAGTACTGGTTTACTCGATCGCTCAAACTATTGGAAAATGAGAATCTAACTTTTTTGAGCGCTGCCCAGCAAGCAGATCTCCTGAACCGGGTCAAGTTTGCCCATCAAGAGGTGATCACAGCCCAGATGATGTTTACTGCCACCAATGGAGAAGTCGGAGTAGCCACCTCTACGCTGATTCCTTGGCATCGTCTGCTAGGAGAATGTTGGCAGATTTCTCAGAAATGGCGGCAAGTCCAGTCGATCGGGTCTGAAAGCCAACCCCATCGGCACGGAAATTGCTAACTAACAACAATTGTTAATTAGTTAATTAGTTAATTAATTGTTAATTAACAGTGGCAGTAACACCCAGACCATTTACGGCTAAGTAAACTTAACTAGGCTCTGGACTAGGCTCTATGGAAGCGATCGCCACGCTATTATCAACACCTGCATAATTTTTGATAGTGGTCTAATAGCCATCTAATCGAAATTTGTGAATTGCTGTTGATCTCAATAGCCTGCTAAATAACTACCCAATAAATGCCTTTACTACGTCTAGATTCCATTATTTTTAGTATTGTCAAGTTTTATTAAACTCCCATTAAACTTCCGTTAAATTTTTATTCCACTCTCACCCAATTCCCCTATAACCATAAAATCAATTGCCTTGGAGGAACCCACTATGCTGCACCTAATCTATCTCGTAGTTTTTACAATCTTGGCACTCCTTGCCATCAGCAATCTCCTCCGGAGCCTTGTCACCCTTAGTGTCGATTCTCAACGCCAACCAACCACCGCCCATAATTACCCCTACTCCCAAAACTCTTTCCGAGCAAACCAAAGTCCCCATCCAGAACTCCTCGACACCTACGGCAACCCCATCAACGAGCCTCTGCTGGTGATGCGCTCCCTGAGCGTAGAAGATGCCCGCCAGCAATTGGATGATATTTACCATAAATCCCCCAGTAGTAGCCCTGAAACTTCAGAAGAACTCTAGATTATCCCAAAGATTATCCCAAATCTGATCTTGATTAATTCTCTACCCACGATGATTAAAACCGCAGATACAAGCATGTAGTCCTCTGCGGCTCGACAGACCCACTTAACCTTCAAGCATCTGAATCATTGCTGAAATTTTATGGCAAACTCAGAAATAAAGATTAGATTCGGCTTGAGTATCTAACTTTGTTAGAGATTGTTCCCAATATCCTTAATACTTTCGGTTAGCTATTCTGTCCAAATTGCCGTAAGTCCTGATAGAGTAGATGGAGTGAAGAAATAATGGTTTTTACCCGCAGCCTATGAGTACTCTTGTGAAAGTCGTTCAGCCTACGGGCATTCTAGACGGAACCAAGGCTGGTCAGTTTCGCCAAGAAATTAGTCAGCTAGTAGAAGATAAAGCAGAAGTCGTGCTAATTGACTTCAGAGATGTCACATTTATGGATAGTTCCGGATTGGGAGCCTTAGTGTTGGCACTAAAGACGGTGCGAGCCTCTGGGGGTAAAATGTTTATCTGTTCTGTGAATGAGCAAATTAGGATGTTATTCGAGTTGACGAGCATGGATCGGGTGTTTCAAATTTTTACCAGCCGGGATGAGTTTGATGCTCATTTAGCTTCTCTGTAGAAATGTCATCAAAAATATTGTCCTTCAATATCTTGTAAATTCAGCGAAGGGAGAGTGGACAGGAATTATCCACCCCCTTTTTTATTTTTACTTACTATTTTTATTTACTAGAAGTAGCGAGAGCTTTGAACTCCTCAATACTGGGTTCGTCGCCCTTGGCAATTACTCTTCCTTCATCTTCAAAACCAGCAATCTCGTTAAAGTTGAGATAACGATAGAGTTCCGCAGCGAGGGGATTGATTTTATCTTGGACTACTTTTAGATATTCCTCACGGGTTGGCATTTTCCCCAACAAGGCACAGACGGCAGCAAGTTCGGCAGAACCAAGATAGACCTGAGCACCTTTGCCCATGCGGTTATTGAAATTGCGGGTCGAGGTCGAAAACACTGTGGTATTATCTTCTACCCGGGCTTGGTTGCCCATACAGAGAGAGCAACCCGGCATTTCTAACCGAGCGCCCGTCTTTTGGAAAATTTCGTAATAACCCTCAGATTTCAGCATTGACTCATCCATGCGGGTGGGGGGAGCAACCCAGAGCCGAGCTTTGGCAACGCCTTCCCCTTCGATCGCCTTGGCTGCTGCCCGGTAGTGACCAATATTTGTCATGCAGGAACCGATAAAGACTTCGTGGATGCGATCGCCGACGCACTCAGACAGGGTTTTGATATTGTCAGGATCGTTGGGTGCTGCCACCAGGGGTTCGGTGATCTGGTTGAGGTCAATCTCGATAATCTCGGCGTACTCCGCATCCGCATCTGCTTCCATTAGCACCGGGTTGGCGAGCCATTCCTCCATTTTGGCAATCCGTCTGGTCATGGTGCGGGCCTCGGTGTAACCACGGGCGATCATGTTTTTCAGGAGAGAGATGTTCGATCGCAGATACTCGGCTACAGTTTCGGGACTGAGTTTGATGGTGCAACCAGAACAGGATCGCTCTGCCGTCGCATCGGTGAGTTCAAAGGCTTGCTCTAGTTTTAGATCGGGCAGTCCTTCAATTTCCATGATTTTCCCAGAGAAGATATTTTTCTTGTTTTGCTTCTCAATGGTTAACAAACCCTTCTGGATTGCTACGTAGGGAATGGCATTCACCACATCCCGGAGGGTAATCCCCGGCTGCATTTCCCCCTTAAATCGGACTAACACCGATTCTGGCATATCCAAGGGCATCACCCCCAGCGCCGCCGCAAAGGCTACCAGCCCAGAACCCGCCGGAAAGGAAATCCCCAAAGGAAAACGGGTATGGGAATCCCCACCAGTCCCCACGGTATCGGGCAGCAGCATCCGGTTTAGCCAAGAATGAATAATCCCATCTGCCGGACGCAACGCCACGCCCCCACGGGTGGCAAAGAAATCTGGTAGTTCCTTGTGAGTTTGGATATCTGTGGGTTTGGGGTAAGCGGCAGTGTGGCAGAAACTTTGCATGACTAGATCCGCAGAGAAGCCGAGGCAGGCTAGTTCCTTCAATTCATCACGGGTCATGGGGCCAGTGGTATCTTGGGAGCCAACGGTGGTCATGATGGGTTCGCAGGAAGTGCCGGGACGAACACCGGGTAGTCCACAGGCTTTGCCGACCATTTTCTGGGCGAGGGTGTAGCCTTTGCCCGTATCCACGGGGGGTGTGGGACGGGTGAAGAGGGGACTGGGAGATAAACCAAGGGCTTGACGGGTTTTATCGGTGAGGCTGCGCCCGATGAGGAGGGGAATTCTGCCCCCCGCCCGGACTTCATCGAGGATTGTCTCTGGTTTGAGGGTGAAGGTGGAAATCACTGCGCCGCTTTCATTGGTAATTTCGCCCTTGTAGGGATGGATCGTAATCACCATGCCAGTTTCTAGCCCGGTGGCATCACACTCGATCGGTAAGGCTCCCGAATCTTCGGCGGTGTTGAAAAAGATGGGGGCGATCGCCCGCCGAGAATATAGCCGCCCGATCGCTTATTGGGTACGTAGGGAATATCGTTACCAATGTGCCACAGCACCGAGTTAATGGCAGACTTCCGGGAGGAACCAGTCCCCACCACATCCCCCACATAGGCTACGGGATAGCCTTTTTGCTTCAGTTTGGCAATAGTCTGGATGCTGCCGGGTTGCTTGCTCTCCAGCATCACGAGGGCATGGAGGGGAATATCGGGGCGAGTGGTGGCATGGGGCGCTGGGGAGAGGTCATCGGTGTTGGTTTCGCCGGGAACCTTAAATACAGTGACGGTAACTGCTTCCGGTAGTTTGGGGCGACTCACGAGCCATTCGGCATTTGCCCAAGAATCCACCACCTGTTTGGCATAGGGGTTCTTTGCGGAGAGGGTCAAAATATCATGGAAGGCATCAAATACTAACATGGTCTTGCTCAGGGCAGCAGCAGCGGTGGAAGCGATCGCTGGTTCCCGGACTTGCAACAGACTAATTAAAGACTGGACATTATATCCGCCCAGCATGGTTCCCAAGAGATGTACCGCCGCTTCGGGAGTAATCAAGGGGCAGTTAGTTTCTCCCTTGGCAACGGCAGTGAGAAATCCTGCTTTGACGTAGGCTGCCTGATCTACTCCGGGGGGGACTCGATCGCGGAGCATCTCAATTAAAGTTTCGGCTTCGTCCGCAGGCGGATTTTTGAGGAGTTCGCATAGCTCGGCTACCTGCTCTGCATTCAAAGGAAGGGGAGGAATTCCCAAGGCTGCCCGTTCTTGGACATGGTGGCGATAGGTTTCTAGCATAATTATTTGGTTTTTCTTCTTCTCAAGATCAGGATGATTATAAACTACCTGAATTATCTGATCTTTATTACTCTTTACTACCATTTTGAGCGATCGTCCTTGACTTTGCCAGAACCTGCTGAGGATTATTGACCAAATCATTACCCGAACTATCTCTATGACAATTGGTTTGTTTGAGCGATCGTCACTTCTACTTCCTCCAGAGCTAAATCTACAATTTGTGCAATTTCTACCGCACTCACCCCACGAGCCGCCAAACGCTGGATCAAGATTTTTCTCTCCTCCTGACGACCCTCCTGACGACCTTCCTGACGACCTTCCTGACGACCTTCCTGACGACCCTCCTGACGACCTTCTGTAAAAACTTCTTGATAGAATTTCGTTTGTTTCAAGTCAACTTGGCTAAACATAGCGGCTATTTCCTCTCGTGATTTCTGGGGTAGTTTATAGACAATTATAGTTTCTAGTAAATTGATGAGATTCTCTCTGATAACCTGGTCAGCAATCTCTTCTCTGGCTTGGTTCGCTAATTCTATGGCTAAATTGGGGGCGGTAATTTCTGGCTCTGTAATTAATTTTAGAAGTTTTACTGGCAGGGTAGTGGTTTCTGGGGCGGAGAGTTCATTGATGTAAATGCGCGTAATATTTGGTAGTTGCAAGAAACCACCAAAGTGTAGTTCGTTAATCCGTTCGGTTTGTCTGTCGGGATAAATCACTACTAAATGCCACGGATGATTTGGGTTGTATTGCCTGATATAGATTAATAATTCTGTAAAGAGGCGGCTATACAACTGGGGGTCTGGTTGAAATTGCACCTCCACAATATAAAAAGGCAGTTCTGGACTGGGGTTAACTGGCAAAAACAAGCCATCTAAACGCAGAGCTAATTGTTTAACTTCTTGGGATGTGAAAGTATATTCAGTAGTGATGGCTTCGGGAATATTTAGCAAAGCAAAGAAGATGAAGGGCAGGTCTTGGAAAATTTTATAAAATAGGCTATCAGTTTTCATGAAATTAGCTAAATTCAGCAATGACAGGAGTATGGTCACTGGGTTTGAGGAGCTTGCGGGGAGCAGCATCAATTAGGCAACTGGTGGCTCGATCGAGCAGCCCTTGAGTTGTGTAAATATGATCAATGCGCCAGCCCAGATTCCGGCGAAAAGAGGCTTCTCGGTAATCCCACCAGCTATAGTTTTCGGCTTGATCACAAAATTTTCTAAACACATCAGTCAAGCCCAGATCACAAATTTCGGCTAATAGTTGCCGTTCTATTTCGGTTGTTCCCACCACCGGATCATTTTCCTTGGGAATGAAGTGAATATCTCGGTTATCGGGAGCAATATTAAAATCTCCACAAATACAAATAGGCTGCTCTACTAGGAGGAATTTTTCTAGATAACTATAGAGGAGTTTTAACCAGTGGAGTTTGTAGTGATATTTTTCAATAATTCCCCCACCGTTAGGCACATAGACACAAATTACTCGAATATTATCAAATATCCCAGTAATTACTCGCTTTTGAAGATCAAAATCTCCGGCTACTTCTGTACCAAGAATGGGGGCAAAACCTTGGCTGACAGAGCTTAATTCCTGCTTACTGACGATCGCCACACCGTTATAAGCCTTTTGCCCAGAAACATAGCAGTGGTAGCCAATATCAGTGAAATTGCTGTAGGGAAAGCCACTCTCAATCACCTTAGTTTCCTGAAGACAAAGAATATCTACCTGATTAGTTTCTAGCCAGTCAATCACCTGATCTATCCGAATCCGAATCGAGTTGACATTCCAAGTAGCAATTTTCATAATTTGTTAGTGTTATCGTCGATCTATTCCTCCATCTTAATTTACGCTATTCTCGGTAATGGCAGCCCATGCTGGTTTTGTTTGCCCAGGCTGCTTGGGTGACAAGGATGGCTACTTGGATCGCATTCCGTAAGCCGATTAAGCCGTCAGTAAGCTGGGTGGTGTGATAGAACTCTTCGATTTCTAGTTGCAGGTGGCGTAATTCCCGGATCGCCCGGCGGAGTCGATCGCTAGTCCGCACCAAGCCTACGTAATTCCACATCAGGTACTTGATCGATCGCATGTCTTGACTAATTAATACTGGGTCTGCCAATTCTGAACCCGTGTTTTGCCAAGGGGGAATATCGGTGGCAAGGTGTCCACTGAGCAGTTCGACAGGCTCACTGTAAGACTTTGCCGAAGTGCAGAGTTTTTGCTGAGTTAGTTGAGCCAAAATATCCCGTGCAGCTCGATCGCCCCACACCAAACCCTCTAGCAACGAAGCACTACCCAAGCGATTGGCTCCATGCAACCCCGTACACGCCACTTCCCCCGCAGCGTAGAGATGCTCTAGGGTCGTCCTGCCCCACACATCCACCCATACACCTCCACAAAAATAGTGCGCTCCCGGCACCACAGGGACTGGCTCCTTGGTAATATCTACCCCGTAACTCAGGCATTGGGCATAAATATTCGGGAACTCGTGGCGGATTTTGGCAGCGGGCAGGGAAGAGGCTAAATCTAGATAGACATGGGAAACATCCAAGGCAATCATTTCCTGATGAATCCCCCTCGCCACCACATCTCTCGGAGCCAAGTCCCCCCATTCTGGCGCGTATTTTTCCATGAAAGTCTGCCCGTTGCTATTAACTAACCTCGCCCCCGCTCCCCGCACTGCCTCGGAAATCAGGAACGCCGGAGCCGTTTCATGGTGAAAAGTGGTGGGGTGAAACTGGACAAATTCACAATTAATCACCCTTGCCCCCGCCCGGTGCGCCATCGCCAATCCATCTCCCCTTGCGCCTACAGGATTAGTTGTCCGCAGGTAAATCTGCCCTAAGCCGCCCGTGGCTAAAATAGTTTTTTTGGCAATACAGGAGATCACTTCGCCAGTCTTTTGATTAAAAAGATAAGCCCCAACACAGGAGAGGGGAGCATAGATAGCCGATCGATCCCTTGCATGGTGGGCGGGAGTCAGCAGGTCTACGGCAGTGTGTTCGGTTAAAAGTTGAATGTGGGGATGGGCTTGGAGGGCAGAGGTTAAAGCATCACTAATGGCTTTGCCGGTGGTGTCGGCTGCGTGGACAATCCGGGGGGTGGCGTGGGCAGCTTCCCGGATGACTTGGAGTTCTCCTTGGTCGGTGCGATCGAAGGGAACCCCCAATCTTTTCACCAAAAACCGCTCCACCAAATCAGGGCCTTCCTCTGCCAAAATTTCCACCGCCGCCCGATGGCTATGCCCCGCCCCCGCCCGGATCAAGTCCTCTGCCAACAAAGTAACAGAATCATCATCCCCTTGATAAATAATCCCGCCCTGAGCATAGCAAGTATTAGATTCTTCTGGATTTGGCGCACGAGTCACTACGGTGACAGACACCCCCGCATCCGCCAACTGCAAAGCCGCCGTCCCCCCCGCAATTCCCGAACCCAAAATTAAAACATCGGTTTCCATATTTCAGTTAACAGTTATCAGTTATCAGTTATCAGAAAAAGTAAAAGGTAAAAAGGTAAAAAGAAAAAGTGAAGAAGCCCGTTTTTCCTTTCTACTTTCTACTTTTTACTTCTAAGTTCCCTGTTCACTGTTTTTCATATTTCCAACATCCTCTGCACCGATCGAGCCGCTCGGACTCTGATATCTTCGGGAATTTCAATCACGTATTGAGTTAATTGCAGGGATTGTAAGGTATCTTCTAGGGTGATTTCGTTCATGTGAGGGCAACGGACACTACAGAGGCGGAGCATTTCCTTCTGGGGATTGGCGGCGGCGATATTGTCTCCCATGGCGCATTCTGTGAGCAGCAAATACCGAGGTTTATCGGTGGTTTCAATGAACTTGATCATGGCGGAGGTGCTGCCTGCAAAGTCCGAGGCGTTGACTACCTCTGGGCTACATTCGGGGTGAGCCAAAATTACTGTGTCGGGGAAGTGGGTACGAATATTCTCGATATCACTAACAGTGAAGCGATCGTGGACTTCACAGCGTCCGTGCCAACCAATCATCTGATAATCAAGATCATTACTGAATTTTCCTGTGGGTTGATGACTAGGGAAAATAATATGCTTCCCGGTTTCTTGAGCCACATTGCGAGCGAGATATTCATCGGGTAAAAAGATAATTGTATCAGTGCCAAAGGATTCCACCACTTGGGCTGCATTCCCGGAAGTACAACAGATATCACACTCAGCTTTGACATCAGCGTAGGTATTAATATAAGTCACCACGGGAACGCCGGGAAATTGTTGTTTGAGTTGGCGGACATCGGCAGCAGTGATACTAGCTGCAAGGGAACAACCAGCGACTTTTGCCGGGAGTAGTACGGTTTTTTTAGGGTTAAGAATCTTCGCAGTTTCTGCCATGAATCGCACCCCACAAAAGACAATAATATCTTTGTCAGTTGCGGCAGCTTTCCGGCTTAATTCGAGGGAATCTCCGGTGAAATCTGGCAC
This sequence comes from Coleofasciculaceae cyanobacterium SM2_1_6, assembly GCA_012031635.1. Lineage (GTDB taxonomy): Bacteria > Cyanobacteriota > Cyanobacteriia > Cyanobacteriales > JAAUUE01 > JAAUUE01. The sequence continues at coordinate 20,540 of JAAUUE010000005.1, forward strand.
CGAATTAAAGAGGGCTGGTTCCATGTAATTATGCCCAAGAATAATCGCATTGCGTTGGACTTTTAATTGATTAATCTGCTCGGCTATTTCTGCTTTGTAAGCTAACTCTAACTCCGGGACAATATTGTGCAGTTTCACCTTCATGGATTCGTAAATTGCAGTGGCGGGCATGGGTTCTCCTTAATCAGTTATCAGTTATCAGTTATCAGTTATCAGGGAGTAGGAGGTACAGGGAGGTAAGGGGAGGTAAAGGAGGTAAAGAGAGGTAAAGTATTAGTCGTAATCTCTTGATGTTTACTGTTCACTGTTCACTGTTTACTGTTCACTGTCCTTATTGGTTATTACAAACAAAAACTAATGTCTAATGCGGTGACGGAATGGGTAAGATGCCCGATCGAGATGTAGTCCACTCCGGTTTTAGCGATCGCTCCTACGGTATGTAAATTCACATTTCCCGATGCTTCAAGGGGAACGGCTCCTTGGGTAATTTCCACGGCTTGGCGCATGGCTTCTAGGCTCATATTGTCGAGCATGATGCGATCGACCCCCAGAGTTAGGGCTTCTTGGAGTTCTGCTAGATTTTTCACCTCTACTTCTATGGGAATTTTCGTGGGAATTTGGGCAGGGATTTTTGAGCTAACCAGAGCCTCTTGATTTTGTGGATTAACCTGTGGATTAACCTGCTGACTGGCTCGATCGAGGTACGATCGCATTCTGGTGACTGCGGCGGTAATTCCCCCGGCGGCGGTAATGTGGTTATCTTTGATCAGAGCCATATCATCCAAGCCAAAGCGATGATTTTGACCGCCGCCCAAATGCACCGCCCATTTATCAAATAAGCGCAAACCCGGAGCCGTCTTCCGAGTGTCGAGGATTACCGCCCTAGTTCCCGCCACTGTGCCCACAAATTTCTGGGTGAGAGTGGCAATGCCCGACATCCTTTGCAAGAAATTTAACGCCACCCGTTCGGCTTGCAGGAGGGCTAAACCAGAGCCAGAAGCTAGACCAATTACCTCTCGATTTTTGACCGTTGCCCCATCCAAGACTTGGGGGATAAATTTAATTTGGGGATCCACTAGCTCAAACACCCACTGCACTACCTCGATCCCCGCTATCACCCCCTCAGCTTTGGCAATAAATTCTCCCTGACAGGACAAATCCGCCGGAATCGTTGCCATACTGGTAATATCTCCCGTGCCGATATCTTCCTCTAGGGCTTGATGGATAATAGCTTTATACCTTTCTATTTGGTGCATAAAAATAGTTACCTAGGGAAATATGGTGATATTAACCATTATTCTATCGTTAATCTTTGGCGATCGCCAGATGTTCTTAATATTTTGGGAGTTTTCTTTGTTATCTTTTGGCAAACTGCTCTTGAGTTGAGGCGGGATGAGATAATTAAGCTGGTAATTCAAGGCGGGGAATCTGCCTTGGTCTAGAGGTAATCTTTTTTTCTATGGATAAGATTGAGGTGTAACTGCGATCGTCCAAATCCATGGCTAAACCTAAGCCTATATCCCATCCATCTGATGCCTAGCTCATGCCCATCCCATGCCTAAAGCACCTCGATCGCCCCTGCCTTTGCCCTCAGTCACATCCCCCAACAATCAAGATTTAAGTCTTGATGCTACCGTTGCCAACCTGCCCCTCCACAGTTTTACGGTAGAAACTAACTACCAAGGACAGGAAATTGCCACTATTTTTGAGCAGTATCCTCTCCTTCCGGGGGTAGTTTTGCTAGATAAAGGAAAATTTTTAGGGATGATCTCCCGGCGACGGTTTTTGGAGTATCTCCTGCGTCCCCAAGGGCTAAAACTCTTTCTCCGCCAACCCCTCCGTGTCCTCTACAGCTATGCCCAGATCCGAAATTTAATTGTTCCCTACACCACGACAATTTTGACTACAACCCAGTTGGCTTTGCGCCGCCCATCAGAATTACAGGGGGAGCCGATCGTGATTCAGGGCCCAAGGGAAGCGGAGCAGCCAGACTCCAGTGATCCAGAGTTCTTGCCAGATTTCTCAGAATCCAAAGACAACTACTATTTATTAGATATTCAAGAATTGTACTTAGCGGACTGGCAGATTCGGGGTATTGAGGCGCAGGTGCGTTACGAACAAAATCAGGCGCAGATGATCCAAATGGAGAAAATGGCGAATTTGGGCAGACTAGTTGATGGGGTTGCCCACGAGATTTTGGATCCTGTTAATTTTATTTGGGGCAACTTAAATTATGTGCATTTGTACAGTGAGCAACTTCTAGAATTAATTAATGCCTACGAAACAGCAACTGTAACTGCTGAGCTAAAAGAAAATATTGAATTTGATTTTCTCCAGAGCGATCTCCCCCGGACAATTTCTAGCATTAGAACTGGAGCCGAACGGCTGAAGAAATTAGTGACTAGCCTGCAAAACTTTTGCCATCTTGATGATGTTTACCCCAAACCCGCCGATCTACATCAGTGCCTTGATAGTATTTTAATTCTCCTCAAAAGTCGCCTCCAAAAAGATATTGCGATCGTCACCGACTACGGATATTTACCCCCGGTTCCTTGTTTTGTGGGACAACTTAGTCAAGTATTTATTAATATCTTGGGAGATGCGGTAGATAATTTATTAAATGACAAACTAAGTGATACCTTCGATCGCTACCCAGAGGAAAACAAGCCAGTCAAAATTCAAAACCCCACCATTACCATCACTACCAAAATCTATTCCGGCAGTCAAATTCGGGCAGCAACTTCTGATTCGCGCTGGGTTTCGATCCGCATTGCTAACAATGGCTCTGCCTTTTCTGCGCCCCGCAAACAAAGAATCCTCAGTTCCTTCACTGGGGAGCGCAAACACCGCAAAGAAACCAGCCTCGCCCTCAGCCACTGGATCGTTACTGCCAAGCACGGCGGAAAGCTAGAGTTGCGATCGCCCATCCCCGAACTTTCCCCCACTCCCGACACTCCCCTCGGCACAGAATTTGAAATTATTCTACCCTTGGTGTAGTTTTTTCAGTGAACAGTTATCAGTTATCAGTTAACAGTTAACAAGTTACTTGTATAGGACTTAGGCAAAGTGCCCCAAATTAAGGTTAGAGTCAAATAATTATGAAAGACTCTGTGACACGACTTGACTACTTTCAATATTTGCTGGTCAGCCAGATTAATTATACTCTGACTAACTTTGCTGACCATAGCCTACAATTCTCTCACGATCAGATAAATCGTTATCTGTGAGGTGAAAAAATTACCCCTCGACTGGTGTGAGAAAATGTGGCTCAACAAGTTGTCCAGACAGAGGACGGCTACTTGGTTTTTGATGACACGGTTCTGGACAAGAACCCTTCCTTTGCCATTGAGTTAGTCAAACGACAGTTTATCAACTCAAATATGGGTTGCTCAATGATTACCTTTGTCAACAACTTCAGAATCCTTCTCTAAAAATTGCTCTTGCGTAAGTCCTAATCAAAAGAAATAGTTCAACGCCTGCCTACTAACCAATAGGTGATCATCTCTCCCCTTCCTTTTACTTGAACACTGCCCCGTGGCTCCAACACATACAAATCTTTAAGTTGTTGGTAGGTAGCCTCCGTCACTTGGATATAGCCCGGCTTGCCGTGGGATTCCATTCGAGAAGCCACATTTACCGCATCCCCCCAGAGATCGTAGGTAAATTTTTTAATGCCAATGACCCCCGCAATTACCGAACCAGTATTAATACCAATGCGGAGTTCCAAAGCCTCGCCAAAAGCTCCATCTAGGGTAGCAATGTGCGCCAACATATCTAGCGCCATGGCGGCGATCGCTTGAGCATGGTCTGGACGAGCCACAGGTAAACCGCCGACTACCATGTAGGCATCACCAATGGTTTTAATTTTCTCTAGTCCATACTTCTCAGTTAATTGATCAAAAGCCGAAAAAATTTGATTTAAGCCAGCCACCAACTGCATTGGTTCCATCCTCGAAGAAAGTCCTGTGAAGCCGACAATATCTGCAAACAAAATCGTTGCCTCGGCAAAGTGTTCCGCCGGAGATTCATTGGTTTGTTTCAAACGCTCGGCAATTTCTGCGGGCAAGATATTTAGTAATAACTGTTCCGATCGCTCCTTTTCTTGACGTAGTTGCAAAGTTCGTTTTTCTACTCGTTCTTCTAATTTTTCATTGGCAAGGCGCAGAGATTCCAAAGAAGCCCGGAGTTGCGCCGCCATATAATTAAAAGATTTCCCCAATCGATCTAATTCAAAGATCCGGCTGGATCTTAAGTGTTGGTCAAGATTCCCCGCCGCCATATCTTCCGAAGCCCTAGTAAACTGCCCCAAGGGACTTGCAATCCACCGAGCCGTCCAAATGCCCAAAATAATTACTCCCGCCAAGGCAGCACAGGTCAGAAAAATTGTATAGCGGGTATTTTCATAAATAGTTGCCATGAAGTCAGCTTCAGGAATTACTAGGACAATTAACCAATCTAAATTCAGATTCTTAAAAGGTACAATTTGCACATACTGTCTTTGTCCACCCAAGGTGAAATCTAACTGTTGAATTGCTTGAATTTGCCTTAAATCCCCCGATTGAGTTTGTAAAAATCTAGCAGTATCTCGAATCCGGGAATTTTCACTATCTACGGCGAGTAAGCGGGTGGTATTTTCTCCTGTGCCTTTGAGCATAGTTTCCTGAGCAGAAGTCGCCACTAGGCTGCCCGATCGATCAACAATAAAGGCTGTTCCGGTCTTGCCGATCTGTAAAGTCTGCATGAAATTACTTAATTCTTGGGGCAGATAAAAATCCGTAGCACAGGCTCCGATAAACCGCCCATCAACTTCATCATAGACAGGCAAACTGGCGGTAACGGTAGGCAGAAGCGTGGAAAAATCTAGATAGATTTCGCTCCAAACGGCAGCACCAGTATTTTTGGCAGCTTTATACCAAGGGCGCAATCGAGGATCAAAAGGTCTTTTATTCAGGGGGTCAATCTCTTGAGTCCGGTTACCTTTTTGGTCAAAATCAAAGGCGCGGCGGATAAAATTCGTATTAGAATTACTAAATTGCAAAATAACTCTCGATCGATCCTCTGGAGATAAGCGACCAGTCCCTAAGAAATCTCCATTTTCATTACCACAATAAACATAACTAATAGCCGGATAAATTTGCATTTGCTGCCACATTTGTAGCTCCCCTGTCACTGCTGGTAAATTAATATTATTCTCAATTAAATCAGAAGCATTAATTCGATTAATGGCATGGGGAGCCGTTGTGTAGGAAGCTAATTTTTCCTCAATACGGTTCGTTAATTCCGCTCGTAATTGCAGAGCCACATCTCTCACCGCCTGCTGTCCACTTTGGTAGGAAATCAAGCCAACTAAGGCAAAGGCAGTACTAATTTGCAAAACAACAGGCACCACAAGGGTAGTCCGCAGATGAAATTTGGGACGGATAGATGAGGATGTTGCGGGATGGATAGGCTGCGGGTCTGAGGATAGAGGAACTGGGGGTTGCGAATCGGGGGGCGGATCAAGGGGGCGAGGGCGGATAATACCCATAGCTAGTTGAGTACCTTTAATTATTGCTAAATGTGGCTAATTACTATTAATAATTGCCGTTAATTAATTCTACTCATCTCAATTCCATTCCCCTCATAAATCCTTTATAAATATAGTGAAATGTTGATGATGAAATCTAAGAATAAAAAATCCGGCTGCCACGGCTACCCCCAATAGTTGCCCCAGCCATAGACCAACGCCTCCTAGGTTCATTGCAAACCCTAAAATATAACCACTAGTTAAGCCAATCCCCCAAAAACTTAATAAGCTCAGCAGCACGGGGAGCCGGGTATCTTGCAAGCCTCGTAATACTCCCGCCGCATTGGTCTGGACTCCATCGAGAATTTGGGAGAGGGCGGCGATCGACAGCATAGGAATAGCAAGGGCAATTACTCTAGCATTGGCGGGGTTGTGGATATCTAAGTAGAGGGAAATTACGGAGTAGGGAAACAGCAGCAAGACGATCGCCATGACCAGCATAAAAGCACCACCTAAACCCATACTCAAATAAGCAACCCGTTTCACGCCCACGGGGTCTTTCTGCCCATACCACTGTCCCACCCGGATCGTTGTCGCCAAGGACATACCTAGGGGAACCATGAAGATCACGACAATGGTTTGAAAGACAATTTGATGGGCGGCTAAAACCTCGGTGCCCAAGGCTCCCATCATGTAGGTGGTGCTGGTAAATAGCCCCATTTCGAGGGTGAAGGAAGCGGCGATCGGCACGCCAATCCAGAGGAGTTCCTTAATTACCTTGGCAGAGAATCTGTAGAGATTAGCAAACAGGTGGTAGGTTTTGAGTTGGGGATGTTGGTAAATATAAATAACCAAACAGATAGCCATGAACCAGTGGGCTAGGGCGCTAGCGATCGCCAACCCTTCCAGTCCCAGAGAGGGAAAGCCCAATTTCCCAAAGCCGAGGACATAGTTGCCGATCGCATTAAATACCGTCCCTAGAATCACGATCGCCATGATCGATCGAGGCTGAGACAGGGAAGAAACCACACTTTTGAGCAGGGCAAACAACAACGCCGGAAAGAAACCCCAGAGAATCATATTTAAGTAGCTCTGGGCAATGGCGACTATTTCTGCACTCTGCCCCAAATGGCTCATGATCAAGTCAAAATGGCGGAGGAGCAACATTATCGGCAGGCTACTTAACAAAACTAGCCACAGCCCTTGACGGGTTAAATCTTGAATCTTGGCTCGGTCTCCGGCTCCGTAGGCAACCGCAATCAAAGGACTGGCTCCCAGCATCACCCCAGTCATCATGATCGACAATCCCGTAAAAGTCGTCGCCGCTAATCCTCCTGCCGCCAGCACTTCCTGTCCTAACCATCCCATCATCACAATGTCCACAAAGCCAGTGGCAGCTTGGGCAATCTGGGCGCTAGCTAGGGGAACCGTGAGGCGCATGAGTTCCTGAGTTTCTGTAAATAATGGGGATTTGGGAGATAATCTTAAAAATTTCATGGGTAGCGATCGGTATCTAGAGATAGTTTAGGATATTAGAAATTACGCAAAATTACGCAAAATTACGCAAAATAAGGTTTTATCCGCTATTAGTAGGGGTAAGGTGGGCATTGCCTACCTACATCTAGAGTCTACATTTAGAGTCTACATCTAGAGTCTGTGCGGAAGTCTTGGGATAGTTAGCCTTGCCAGCTTGTAGTATAAAACAAACCAATATTGTAGTATAAAAGGTGTCCTGAAAATAGGGGCAGTAAACATTTAAGCTCTATGCATCATTTCCAAAATCCCCTGCAAACTCCTCACAGTGGTTATCATGGCAACACCATCACCCAGCGTTTTTTTGAGGGTTGGTATTATCGAGTCACCCTGCCAGAATTGGGGCAGACCATGGCTTTTATGTACTCGATCGATGACCCCGTGGGCGGAAAACCCCAGAGCGGCGGCGCAGCCCAAGTTTTAGGGCTGAATGATGGTTACTACTGGCGGACTTTTCCAGAGGTGGCGGGATTCTGGGCAGATAGTCAGCAGTTGGCTCTAGGACACTGGGGCAGAAGGAAAATTTCTGGCAAACCCAGATATCTCGATCCCGCAGAATTTGCCGAGAAAATTATTGAAGGCTACCAAGCTACGGCAACTCTCAATCAAGGGCAATTTTTTGATCCCCAAACTGGCTATTGGACACGGTGGTGTTATGAAATCACGCCTGTGTATGGCTGGGGCGATCGCTTTGGTAATCAACAGTCAACGGCGGGATGGTTATCTTCTCTGCAAATCTTTGAACCGGGGTGGCAGATTCTCATGGCGCACGGTTTAGCCACGGGTTGGATCGAATGGGAAGGCAAAAGGTATGAATTTAACCAAGCTCCTGCCTACGGGGAAAAAAATTGGGGGCGATCGTTCCCCACCAAGTGGTTTTGGTTGAATTGTAATAGTTTTCTCCAAGAACCAGATTTAGCTCTCACGGCTGGGGGTGGACAGCGGGGAGTTCTCTGGTGGCAGGAAGCTGTTGCCATGATCGGGATTCATTATCAAGATAAATTCTACGAATTCGTACCATGGAATAGTCAAGTCAACTGGGAAATTTCCCGTGGGGTAGGTGGCACATGAGCGCCCAAAATAGCAACTACCGAGTGGAATTAACCGGAACCACCAATTTACCCGGAACCCTTCTCAGAGCGCCCACAGAGCAGGGCTTGCAATTTTGTTGCCGAGACACCATGCAGGGGCATTTAACCTTGGAACTTCAGAAAATTGGCAGTAATCACCCTGATCAAGCCCATCAAACCATCATCAAAGCCACCAGCAATCTCTGCGGTCTAGAGGTCGGCGGTAGCCCTTGGCATGAAACTTATTCTTAGGCAAGCACAACTCGATCGCGCCCCGATCTTTTTGCTTGGTATAAACCTTGATCTGCCCGCTCAAATAGTTGGCTGAGACTTTCTTGCGGCTGGAGCAGAGCCACACCAAAGGAAGCCGTAACTTTCCCCACTTCTGGGATGGATTGGTGGGCAATGGTGCCCCGGAGACGCTCTGCCAAACTGACTAATTCTTGCTCATGATCGCCGATCACCACAACCAGAAATTCTTCCCCGCCCCACCGAATCAAAATATCCTTGGCTCTCAAATGATCTTGACAGCAACGAGCGATCAACTGGAGGACTCGATCGCCCATCAAGTGACCATAGTTATCATTGATCTGCTTAAATCGATCGATATCACACAAAATAATCCCGATCTGTTGATCTCTCTGGTCAATTAAGTTCTGAAGCATCTTCTCGCCTGTCCCCCGATTAAAGACCCTTGTGAGGGCATCTTTTTCCGAAACTTCTTTGAAATGAAAGCGTTCGATATAAAGTTGATTAATCGCATCTTGGAGACGGGCATAAAATAAAATCAAGGCGAAATTAATCCCCATAGCTGGCACGAAAGTAACCATTAAATCCAATCCTCGTGGTGTGCTTAATTCTTGGAGATGGTAGAGTAGATAGGTGACAACAGGAGCAGCGATCGTTCCCCAAACAATCAGCGTGAGTGGGACTAATCTCCGGGGACGCAGGAACACAATCATCGTCGTGGTCAGCAAAAAGACTCCCGAAGACATGGGGGGTAGAGTATCAACTAGAAACTTTTGATCATCTAGCCATGCCTCAATTACAAAAAAATATTCTGGGAAGAAGATCACAAAACCACCCCAGAGAAGGAGGATTTTTATAACTAGGTGAATCTGGGGTGGATATTTTAAAAGATAAATTAGCAAGCTTAAGCAAATAATCGCCGTCAAGGGCGGAATCAATAGAGAAATTGGGTGGGTTTCGATCTCAAAGGAATGTAAAACTGTGACTATCACTCCGCCTAAAGTCATTGCTCCTAAGATCAGAAGAATGGCTTGTCGTTTCAGGCTTTCCATCGGCTCGTCTATCAGAGAAATCATCGGTTTTGGTAGAACACTAACTACAAATTATCAAGCCTTGGGAACCAAATTGAGATTAATTAGCTGGATTTAAATTAATTAGCTTAATTGAAGTTTGTAAACCTCAATTTTCTTCTATAAATTGGGGAACTATAGGGATCCTAAATTATTTGTTAGATTAGATTGTGTCTGGTAAATGATTTCACCCGCCTTTGGCGGGTGAAATCATTTAGGACTGCTATAGTCGTTGCCATAAAAGTTAGGACGAATTCGGCTGCGACTTCACTCAGCCAACGTATCTGGTCTTGTCCTAATTAATCTGCCTAGTACTATATATAAATTTTTCTTGTTATAAAATCTTGGATCCATATAACTTGTTGTCTGTATAATTAGAATTAATTGCAGGCATACAATCAGGCATGTAATGTAAATAAATCGAGGGTTTTCCCTCGACTATGGTTATCCTTAGCTATGGCTATCTTTAAGTTTGGCTCTAAACGCAAAACCGTACCTCACTCTCCTCAACAATCCGCCCCTCCTGTCACGCCGATCGCCCCCACGCCCACTAGTGGAGCAATCCAAAAACCTCAAGGCAAAAGTCTATCGCAATTGGAGGCAGAAATTGAGGCTCAGTACCTCCCTACGACTCCCCATCGATCCCAGAAAGGGCAGAAACAAAATCGGGGCTTCCTCCCTAAATTAGTTACCTTAGCTCTAGTTGTTGGCGTACCTGTGGGCGTTGTGGCGTTGGCAAATTTACCTGTACCGGGCTGGCGGCATCAAGTTGCCAGAACTGCGCCGATCCTGTTGTTTCCTACCTATTCCAGTTGGGATAGGGCCTACAAGAGCTTAATCGATAACCTCAACCAAGCCGAGCAGTTAATCGATCGCCCCACCAGTGCTACAGATCTAGATTTGGGGGGACAAAAGTTAACCATGGCTAGGGAGGCGGTAAATAAGTTACCTAGTGGATTTATTGAAGACGATTTTACTCGATCGCTCTACTGGTATAACTGGCACTATTCTCGATCGGGCTTCGCTACCGCCCGGAGCCAATTAGGAACCCTAGAAAGTAAACTTTTTCAAGAACAAAATGCCCAAACGTTGCTGAGAACCACGGAAGAGAATGTCAATCAAGCTAAATTGGCATATCAACAGGCAACAACCTCCACCGATAAACAGTTAGCGGCAACCCGTTGGCACGAGGGCTTAGGGAAAATGGCGCAAGTATCGACAGCAACCCTCGCCGGAAAAAATGCTCAACAAAAGTTAGTTCTCTACAGGCAAGATTTTGCCGAAACTGTAGGTTTATTTGCCGGGAATGCTGAAACTCGCAACCTAATTACTGCTGCCCGCCAATTTGCTTGGCAAGCTGCTAAAGATGGTCAAAACCCACCCCATGAAGCGATTAAGTGGGAACAGATTATGATTATGTGGCAAGAGGCGATCGATCGTCTGGAAAAAATTCAACCCGCAGATCTAGAAGGCTACAAAGAAGCCCAAAAACTCATCGTCGATTACCGAGCCAGCCAATCAGAAGTTCAAGTCAGATTAGCAGCAGAACGCAGCTCTGTCAGAAGTTTTGCCGCAGCCCAAAGAGATATAACTACTCTGGTTGCATCTGCCGGCTACGGGAATAAGAGCTATACCCTCTCTCAACTCCAAGGTATTATCAATCAACTAGAAAGTGTCAAGCCGGGGACTACTTCCTACCTAAAATCCCAAGAATTATTGATTTTTGCCAAGAACAAATGGCAGGAGCTAAGGCTAGCGAATTAATCTGATTTCAACTCCAAGATTTAGGTTAGTCCAAATTCGATCGGTAGTTAAAACTGGCAAATTGAGAGAAATACCTAGTCCAAGACAAGCTCGATCAAGCTCGATCGCCAAGGGAAAGTCCTAGAGATTTAGTTAAGGGACAAAGTATTCCAGCCCTTAAAGCCTGTTCTTGGTTGAAAGGGATAACCTCAAGACCCAAGTTTGCTAAAATCTGTTCAATATCTTTTTCAGCAACTCCTCCCTCCGCTAATTTTGCTACAACTTCAGAAAGGTTTACAGAACTAATTACTGCATTGTTAATTCCTTGGAAAATTTCTTCGCTACCTTTTTCTTGATTGAGTAAAGCCAAAATAGCAGAAGCATCAACAACAATTTTACTCACGCAAAGCCTCCTCTCTGCGCTCTTGAATCAATTCTTCAGCAAGATTGCAATCAACCGGAATATATTTTCTAAAAATAGCTTGAGCCTTCTCTATAGAAGTTTGCTGATGCTGAATTGGTTGATCTTCTAGGATAAGGACAGCATTGTATTCTCCTACAGGCATATCTATAGGAAAATTGACTAACAACCTCCCATTGCTTTCTATAGTGACTTTTACTTCTATGGTTCTCATTGTTAGCTCAACCAGGTATGTTAATTACTAACTATAAATATAGAGCAACGCACAATCCTTCCTTATTTGTCTCTAATTTTAACAGGACTTACACAAACGAGATGACTATAGTATTAATCAATAACTACAGTCTTGGTAACAATATTCGTGAAGGAGAATTGCCGCCACTGGATAGGGTGATGGTGATGATTTGTTGGTCGATGAGGTGGGAATTGGCGATGGGCTTGCCAGTACCATCATTGACTGGATAGGCGGGAAAGCAAGCGCCACTGATACTCAAGCGGAGGGAATGCCCGGCTGGTAATTGCACACAACTAGGCTGGAGAGTAATTGTTAGGGGTAAATCCTCTGGATCATCAATGCGGAGGTAGCTTTGGGTAAAATTGTATACTCTGCCTTGGCGATCGACTTCTGAGAGAGTGGCGCTGAGGTCAAAACTGGGGGTAGAAGCAGTGGCAAAGAGTTCTACAGTGATCACCCCTAGCAAAGATAGATCGGCGGTCAGGGGAGCCGTGGTATAGGTCAAGACATCGGTACGGCAATCAAGGGAGGAGCGATCGCACTGCCCCGCATTCCCTGCATGACCCCCCAAACTCGGCACAGGTCGCCAAGGATCGTGGACAAAAATATCTTGATTTGTCTCTGGCTCTGGCTTGAGGACTAGCTTCCCAGCATTTTCCTGGATCGCCGCTAATCCATTGGTTGCCAGAAAATAGACTTGGGTTTCTAGAGTTTCGGCACTGGCTACCTTGGACAGGTCGACGGGCTGATGGGAAAACTTTGGAGGCGTGGGTAACTTGGAGAGATTTTTCCAAGTATTGCTACCCAACTCAAAGAGGGTGACGGGATTTTCTGGGAGAGCGTAGGGAGTTCCCTTTGGTTCATCCTTGAGGAAGTGGTTAAACCATTGGATTTGCAGAGAGTCGATCGAGCTATTTGCCGCCGCCCCGTAATCTTTTTCACCCACCTTCCTGCCCCAAGGCAAATGTCCCCAGGGGGCAATGTAGAGATGTTGAGGATGCTGGCTCCGGGCAGCCATCTCTTGATAAAGTCGCCAATTCCCCCGCAGGAAAGGATCAAACCAGCCGCCGATGTGAAGCATGGGTAAATCCACATCCCGCAGATCAGGGGATAGCCGTTCCCAATAGCTGCCGGGAGTATCGTACTGGAGCCAGTCATGGTAAAAAGAATCTTCAGCATACTGATTCATCACCTCTGGCAGAGCCGGGATCGGGTCATGGAGGGGCAGATTTCTGGAGGCAGCGTAGAGAGCATTGTAGGCACTGGTATTACTCCGGAGTCGGGCTGTTTCCGCTCCCAACTGGATCGCCCAACCGAGGTTATTTTGTAAACAAAAGGCTCCCCCTTCGTAGGCCCAATCAGCATAGAGATCAACGCCCATCATCGCCGGAATTATGGTTTTCAGGGCGGGGGGTTGGGTCATGGCGGCATAAAGTTGGGTCATGGCTTGATAGGAAAACCCGTACATGCCCACTTTGCCATTGCTCCTTGGTAAATTAGCCGCCCAATCCACAGTTTCGGCTCCGTCGCTAGTTTCATGGCGAAAAACCTGAAAATCTCCCTCGGAAGTTCCCCTGCCCCGCACATCTTGGATCACGACAATGTAGCCCTGACTGGCATACCAACTAGGATGGGCATAGACCACCGTGGAAGCGATCGCCCGCCCGTAGGGTTGGCGCATTAACAACACCGGAAATTTCCCCTTTGCCTTGGGGTAATACACATCAGCATCAAGGCGGACACCATCACTGGTGGTCAAGGAATGGATTTCGGGGGGATGCACTGCCATGATTTTGCTAATTTTGCCGGGAGTCTAGGAAGAGATTCAAAAATTAAAGATCAATTAAAAATCAAGGGTTATTGGGGTGCTATAGCGATCCTAAATCATTTTCTAAATTAGATTGCTTCTGGGAGGTGATTTTACCCGCCGCCGGCGGGTGAAATCATTTAGGACTGCTATAGTTCAGTTGGTAAGTTTAATTTCTAGATGGTTTAGGAGGCGATCGAAGTCAAAATGCTCCACCATTAATTGCTGAATACAATTAATCTTGATGGGTTCATAGAGACGCACATGCCCAAAGGCGTGATCGATAATCTCTACCGTGGACAGGGTGTCCAAATCTACAGATAAAATCGGGATTTCTAAATCTTCAGCCCGGCTGAGAATAAAGGGTTGGGGGGCAATTTGTCCCGTGAGGATTAGGCAATTTGTGGAAGTTTCTAGGGCTGCGAGTTGGATATCCGATCGATCGCCCCCCGTCACCACCGCCATATTTGTGCCTTTACGGAAATACTTCAGCGCCGAGTTCACATTCATCGCCCCGATCGTCAGACTCTGAACCATCAAATCTAAGCGATCGCCCCGACACAAAACTTCCGCCTTTAACTGCTGCGCCAACTGCTGCACGCTCACGCTGCGGAGAATTTCACTGCGGGGCATCACTCCCAAAACCGGGATCCCTTGGTTTTCAAGGTAGGGGCGCATCTTAGTGGTGGCAAAATCTAAATCTGCGAGGGGGACATCATTGATCAATACCCCAGCAAGGCGATCGCCCAACTCCCGCTTCCCTACCAATAAACTATCTACTAATTCTTGGGAATGAAAGCGAGCAACGATCAATACTGACCCATCCAAGGTTTCTGCCATCTGCCGCAAACAGAGATCAAACAAAATCCCCTCCCCAAGGGATGCGGTCGCTTCTAAGATGCCTAGATTTCCCTTCGCTGTATACTGGCGGAGAACCCCTTGATAATCAGTCTGGTCTTCCCCGGTTAAGCGCTTACTCAGAGCCTGCTGGTCTAAAAACAAAAGCGTAGGGTGGAGTCGATCGAGCGCCAAATCTAAAACCTTGGTAATCAGACTTACATCCGCTTCTTTCCCATCTTCGTTAGCCATTGTCCCTAGGGGCTTGCCGTAGGCGATATCCAGACCCCAGTTTTTGAGCTGGTGAGCAATCCCCAAGATGGTTGCTGATTTGCCACTATAGGCAGCAGTCGAGCCGATCAGCAGATATTTAGCAGGGTTAGACACAATTAAATTTACTCCAGAAATTAAGGAAAACCAGTAGATTGCGATCAGAACAACTATCTTAAAACTACCTTAAAAAAATAACTACTCAAAATAACTACATGGGCATCTAGTTTTTAATTGATTAGCTCTTATTCATCTAGCTTCAGTAGTTTGCGAATGAAAAAGGCTGGGGGAAATCCGTAAGGCGCGATCGC
>JAAUUE010000179.1 GCA_012031635.1 Coleofasciculaceae cyanobacterium SM2_1_6
TCTACCTCCCTTTACCTTCTTTACCTCCTCTACCTCCCTTTACCTTCTTTAACTTCTTTAACTTCTTTACCTCCTTTACCTCCCTTTACCTTCTTTACCTTCTTTACTTCCTTTACCTTCTTTACCTTCTCTACCTCCCTCTACCTCCCTTTACCTTCTTTACCTCCTCTACCTCAAAACCAGATCATCCAGCACAGAGTAATCTGGCAGACTGGTATCAATGGGTTTGCCGTTTCTGAGGACAATCCGATCGTGCTGCGATCGAGCGAAGAGTTCACTGTAGCGCCGTCCCCGAAACAGGACTAGATCGGCGGGAGTCCTGGGAATTACTTTTCCTATTTTGGGTAAACCCATAATTGTTGCTGCCGTATTTGTTACCATCCCGGCAACTTGGCAATAGTTGTTATCCAAATGGGCAATGCGGACTCCTTGGTTCAATACTTCTAACATATCGTGATCTCCAAAGCTATAAAAAGGATCGCGGCAATTATCACTGGCGATCGCCACGGCAATTCCTGCCCCTTGCAATTCCTGAATCGCCGTCACTCCCCGCCATCTCGGAGTCCTGCCCGGCTCCCGGGCTTGGAGAAACAGATTACACATGGGCAGACTGACAATACTAATCCCGACTTCTTTGACAACTTTCAAGGTTTCTGCCATTACCTCTGGTGATTGCACCGCCAGACTGCAACAGTGACCACAGGTGATTTTACCCTCGAATTGGTGGCGAATTGCCGCCAAGGCAATGTGGTACAAACATCTAGATTCTGGATTATCAGTTTCATCCACATGGAAATCTAGATCTAAGCCCCGTTCCTTGGCAAGGGTGAATACTCGATCGATCTCGGCATCTAAATTGGGATTAGGATAGGCAACCCCACCGAGAATTTCTCCGGTCGCTGCGACTAGATCCGCTAGTTCCACCCCCGCCGGAGTTAGGTAATAGTCTAGAGATACCAGAGCCACAGCTTGGAGCGTGAGGCGATCGTGCCACTGTTTTTTGAGTTCGCTAAATACTTGAAATCCTTGCCTGCCCAGATGTCCAAAAGCATCTAAATGCGTCCGCAGAGCCTGAGTCCCATGGGCATAGCTACACTGCAACCCAAATTCCATTCGCCGATACAATTCCTCTGGTTGCCAATTTGCTTCGTCTTTGTGGATTGTTTCCACTGCTGTAGCAAAGGTTCCGTCAATATTCACAGCCCTTTCCCACACCTGCCCCTTATCGAGATGAGTATGGATATCTACAAAACCCGGCAAAATCATTCCCTGCTGGAGATCATAGCTGGCTTCTTGATAAATATTTAGATTGATATTTAGATTAATATTTTCATTGACATCTAAACCTTCACCCAGAGATAAAGCAGGCAGCACCTGTTGAATCATACCCTCATGAATATAGATATTGACCAGAGCCAAACCCTCTCTGGTTTCCTGCCAGTTGCTGAGGGGAAGCAAAGCCACAGGAACGTGGGCATTTTTGATCCAGTAGCTGCCCGTTTCTAAAGTTGATAAATTCATAAATTTCTAGATAAAGTTCTAGCGATCGAAAAACCTAATTTTCCCGTTTAATTGCACTTTCATGCCAGTTCTTGAGGAGAAAATCTGAGAGGGCAGTGAGGCTAACAAAGATGAATACTCCTAACACCGTGGTTAACAGTAAAGCCGCAAACATCCGGGGAATTTGCAGATTATAGCTTGCCATCAAAATTTGGTAGGCTAGTCCCGCCTTTGCCCCCCCAGTCCCGGCGACAAATTCGGCAACCACTGCGCCGATGAGAGCCAAGCCACCGCTAATTTTTAGACCCCCCAGAAAATAGGGCAGGGCGGCGGGCAATTGCAGATAGATCAGGGTCTGCCACTTAGAGGCGCGGTAGAGTTGAAAGACATTGCGGAGGTTATGATCGACACTGTTTAAGCCGAGGGTAGTGTTGGAGATAATGGGGAAAAACGCTACAATCCAAGCACAGACGACCAGCGCAGCAAAGGTGGTATTTGGTTCCGGGACAATTCGCCGAATCCAGAGAATAATCAGGGGGGCGATCGCCACGATCGGGGTAGTTTGCAAAATCACGGCGTAGGGAAAGAAACTGCGCTCAATCCATTTACTCTGGACAAACAAAACCGAAATCAACACCCCGGAAACCACAGCAGCCAGAAAAGCCACGAGGGTAATCTGCACGGTAATCATTAAGGCTCCAAACAGCGTCCCCCAGTCCTTGATCAAGGCTTGGATCACCAGTATCGGCCCCGGCAGCAGAAAGGGTGGCATATTCGTAATTCTGACAAATAATTCCCAAAGGATCAGGGCAATAACTCCTACAGCTAAGGGGGCAAGGACATCGATCGAGGTCAGCTTCTTCCATAACTTTGTCCCCAAGGCTGGCTTCGGGTTTGGAGTCTCAGTTACAGGCAGCAGGGTCGGCTGGGGCAGGGATTTAGTCATAATTAAGTCTGGGTTAAATCTGGATAAATCTGGACTAAGTTAATCATATCAAGCCAGCAAAGATCGCCTTGAATATCCCAAGATCATCAATCAAGATCATTAATCAAGATCATTAATATAGCAGTCTTAAATAGACTTCTTGTATGAATAAGGAAAAAGCCCCTCATCCCCCAGCCCCTTCTCCCTAGGGAGAAGAGTAAGAGGAAAGTCCCTTGCCCTAGGGAGAGGAATTTAGGGTGAGGGTCATGATTCACGCAAGAGGTCTAATGATTTCACTCGCCGCCGGTGGAATAACCTCAACAGCAATTTAATTTAGCAAATGATTTAGGATCGCTATATAGATGCAGCTATTTGCCATGAACTTCGTCGTAGTATTCAGTGCCAGTCACGGCAGCGGCTAGTCTGCCAGAAATTTCTCGACAGTATTCATTGCTAATCCGGGAGGTTCTAAATTCCTCGGTGCGGGGATAGGGAGCATCGATCGCTACTTCCCCCACCACTCGACCGGGACGGGGAGCCATAATCACAACTTTCTGGGAAAGATAAACCGCTTCATAGACATTATGGGTGACAAAAACCACGGTGTAGCGATGCCCTTGACCATCTCCCTGCTGCCAGAGGTGCAACACATCGGTATTAAGTTTAGCGCGGGTCATTTCATCCAAAGCTCCAAAGGGTTCATCCATCAAGAGGATTTTAGGCTTTGTCACCAAGGCTCGGGCGATCGAAACCCGCATTTTCATCCCGCCGGAGAGTTCCCTTGGGTAAGCGTGGGCAATTTATCCAGCCCGACTAAATGCAAAACTTCTTGGGCGGGCGATCGAGATTCCCGGTCATTCATCCCCGCCAGTTCAAGGGCAACCGGACATTTTCCATCACCGTTGCCCAGGGCAGCAAAGAGGGTTCCTGAAACACAAAAGCCAATTCTTTTTGGGGTTGATGCTCGCCCCAAGTAATGCTCCCCGCCGACATCTGCCCCAAACCCGCCATGAGTTTCAAAGCGGTACTCTTCCCACAACCAGAGGCTCCTACCAGACTGACAAACTGCCCATCCTCGATCGCTAGGTTCATGTCTTGGAGAGCGATCGTCCCGTTAGCATAAATTTTACTAACATGATTAAAGGTAATGGCTCTCGATTTCGCCTCGCTGAAAGAAACTTTTGAACTCATATAGCTAAGTTTAGTGTGCAAAAAAATATCACCCGCAAAAGGTTTGATCTAGCTCCTACTCTAGCTAATATAGTAGTAGTCGAGTGGAACCCCGGCGCTGCCGGGGTTCCACTCCAAAAATTGTCCTAACCAGCTTGGCGGTTACTATACTATAGCCAATTCCCGCCACAGGATAGGAACCATCCCCAGAAAATTTGGTTATTCTTTCTCAACCCCGTATAGTTTGTTCACCATCTGGTCTAACTCCTGATAGGTGTTGCGGATATCGGTAATTTTCTGGCTAATTTCTGTGGTCAGCGATCGCATTCCCCAAAGATTCTTCCAATATCTGCATCAGTCTTAGGAATTTTGCCCTCAGATAACAGGTTTTGCCAAGTTCTGCCGCAGTTTTCAAATTGGGGTAAATACCTACGGAGATATTCTAAAACTAGGGGACGATCGGACTGTAAAAGCTCAGAGTTTCGCCCAATAATTAATTTATCTCCTCTGATTTTGACCTTAGAAATTAATTCATTACGATCGCCAATCACCTCAACTCGCTGGGGTTCGGCATCAAGGAAACTCCAACTAGGCGGATTAATCTGTTTTAGCACTTGCAAGAAATCTACATTTATCTTTGGCTCTCGATCGTCATACTTAAAATCAATTTCATACCCCAATTTTCTCCATTCATAAATCTCCCAATTCCAAGCAATCAAGTTATCAACTCGATTTATAAATCGCTGCTGTCTTCTTAGGGAAATATCTTTAATCGGAATCTTCCGTAAATCATCAGAAAAAGTCTCGTCTCTTGTTCCTACACCCGTAGCATCAATAAATGAGTTAATCAGCCTAGAGTTTAGAATTGCTGCTAGATACTGTAAGGAAAATCTTTGGGATGTTTTTTTATTAGTTTCAGCTAAATTTCGAGGTACGGATCTATTTTCTATATTAACTAAATGAAACCAAGGTAATAAAATTCTGACACTGTGAGGATTAAAAAATCCCCCATCGACGATCGTCACTCCACTTGTATGTCCAACCACAATATGTTTATGTGCATATATTTCTGGGAATGTAGGTCGGCGTATTCTTGCAGGCGCACGTAAGTTTTCTCCATATTCCAAATATCGAACTTGGTTAATTTGATAGGTTCCAATATCTTTACCTTCAATGTATTGAACCGGATGTGACGCATCTTGAATATTAGAGATCAAATCATCTTTAGTAAATTCACCCGGATATCTTTTATCATGACTAGATAGATTCATACCTTCACTAATATAGACAATTTCATCAAGCAATATTGTTTGAGAGAAATCAAGATAAATACTTCTTTGCCTAAATATTTGTTCCCCCAATTCCAATTGATTAACTTGATCTTGATTAAAGAAAGTATCTAAATTTTCTCCATCTCTATGCCAAAATCTTTCTAGATTATGTTCGGGTGTTGGCAGTTTATTTTCAGCGATAAAAATTACATTATTAACGGCAGCATCAGAAAACAACCGGACACCTTCAAAGAAATCTATCTGTAAAAGAGTCATGCTCTGATGTAGCATTTCACGAGACTTTTCTGCATAGGGCGCATTCTCATAGGCATTAGAAGTAATAATTCCTAATCTACCAGTTTCTGATTTCAATAAGTCTTTACTCTTCTCAATAAATGGAATAAATAAATCCCATTTTTTATGTAAAGTTTCAAACCTGCCTTGGGCAACTATTGTTTTTCTGTAGGTAAGTTGATCAGGTTCTTCCGCACGAACGTAGGGAGGGTTACCGACTACAAAATCGAAGCCATCAGCAAATTTACCAGTGCGGGTTTTAATTTCTGAGACAGTGGTGAGTTCTAGATCAAGAAGGGGACTTAAGAGAGTAGATCGGATATTTTCGGTTTGGGGTAAGAGCAGAGAATCGGTATTGTAGACTTGAAATCTATCGATCGTGCATTCCCGGAGATTGCCTATTTCCTTCACTTGCTTCAGCAGATCAATTACCTGAATTAATAAATTTGTTTCTGCCAAATAACAAGCAAAGGGATTAATATCTAGACAAAACAAAGAAGTTTTGATCTTCTCAATAATTAGCGGCACACTGCCAACAGGAATTTCCCCAGATCTAGTTCGATAGGTATCAATCAATCTCCGGGCAGCATGAACCAAGAAACTGCCAGAACCCCCCGCTAAATCAAGAATAGTTTTATCTCGAATTTCTGGATTGTCCGCCGTGTAGCCAATGCGATCGAGCATATATTCCACTACTGGTCTTGGTGTAAAATAACGTCCCTGCTCATGCTTGCCTTCTGTTACATAGCGACCATAAACCATGCCGATAATATCGCTATCGATCGTCTGTAAATTAAACCGATTGAGAATATGTAAAACCCGAATCAAAGTATTAGGATTCATGTGATACCAGTTAAAGAGATCCTCATTACTAAAAAAATGAGCATAGATACTCTGAGCCGATCGATAGGACATTTCTAATAAATAATCCATCGACATTCCCTGAGCAAAATCCAAATACTCCGGCTCCACCACCTCCTTCCATTTCTTAAAACCCCCATCCGAAAACTTCCGATTAATCAGCCCCTTATCTTCACAAATCCGCACCATCAACAGCCGAATCACATACACATAGGCAGTCTGCCGAGCAAATTCTGCCTTTAATTTCAACTCCTCCGTGTCTTGAAAAATGGTTTTTGTGACTAACTCCTGCCAAGATTGAAAAAATTGTTGAGTCTTAATCGCTCGATCGTATTTAATACTCTGCCTCGCCCGCCAGCCGTGCCAACTCACCACCGCATTTTGATACGATCGTAGTTTCTCCTGCAACTTTGGGTCTAATTTTGTAATTTTAGTTTGGGGCTTAATTTTAATGCCCAACTCTTTCTGCTGAACTTCTGTAATCGGTGAAAGTAAATCTAATTGCATACCTTGAGTTAGATTATTTCTCTTCTCTTGCAAAACTCGTTTCTGTTCAGCAATTTTCAGACGGGCTAAGAATTTATCTGCTAACTGGCGAATTGTCCCGATCGAATTTTGGGCATAATCTATCAACTTTTCATCCGCCCAAGAATAATCATCCAGTTCCCGCAAACCCGATACCCGCAAATAATTGAGGATTTGTTTCCGTAAACTTGTAATAAATTTTGGTTCCGTTGGCTCATCATCAATATCTAATCCCCCATTACCATTGGGCGCATACTTTGCTTGGGTAAATTCTCGATATTCTTGCAGCAATAAATCCAACTGATATAAAACATCTTCCTCCAGCAGCGAAATTCCCCGCTTCAATTCTTCAATTAATAACTCATCAAAATTAGGATTATTAGCTTGAGAATAAGCCGATTCCTTCCATTCCTTTGGGGATTTGCCAATATCTTGAATTAAAACATCTAGGCCCTCAAAATTCTGCCGATGAAACCGTCGATATAAACCTTTTAATGATTGATTTTGTTCATAGGTTAACGCCTCGATCCCAGTTTGGGCATTAGCAAATAAATTCTGCCCTTGGTAAGTCTCAACAATCTGCTGAAGATCTAGATATAACACTAAAATCGGCGCAGTCGGATTCGCCAAATCCCAGCCAGAAATCAACCTGCCATTACACAGCAAACCCAGCCCGTAACCCCGACTAGGGGCATAATTTACCAATTGTTTTAAGGGTTCTGGCTTTTGGAGATCGTAGGCTGTATGCTTATCTTCCACCAAAAAACAACGATAATCATCCGATAGCTTCACCTGAAAATCTGGACGAGAGTTATCCTTAGTCCCCCCTGTTTGATTTTTGGTAATCTCCCCCGACGTAAACCCCAACGCCTTCAGTAAGGGCAGTACAATCTTGGTATCAACAATATTATCTTCATCATTAGTCTGCGGGTCGGCAACGTATTCTAGATAAGTCTTACCCTCGTAAAAGTTACTACCAGTGAAGATTTCAAAAAAATTACCGACAAACTCTTCAAACATATTCCTGTTAAGATGCATCAATTACATAAATACATTGTGTATTA
Organism: Coleofasciculaceae cyanobacterium SM2_1_6; assembly: GCA_012031635.1. Classification (GTDB taxonomy): domain Bacteria; phylum Cyanobacteriota; class Cyanobacteriia; order Cyanobacteriales; family JAAUUE01; genus JAAUUE01. The sequence goes on from JAAUUE010000179.1 coordinate 7,611, forward strand.
GGCTTGACCAAGAGATGGTCAGTTAATAAACCTCATCATGGCTACCGATATCAATCAGAAGGATTTCTTCTGTATCCGAATCTGGATATTTTTTAAAATTAAAGACTATTCGACATTCATAATCTATAGTAAAAGCCCACACTCCAGATAACTTTCCTTTTAATTTATGAGTTTTCAGGGAAGGGTGAAAGGGATCAACAACTAAGATTTGTAATCGATCAGTTATTTTTGCTTCTAAATCAGGGTCTCGGCGGATTAGAGATTTGAAAGCTTGTTTAAATGAAGAGGAAAAGACCAACGTTCTCATCGCTTTAATTCTGCCATGACCTCATCAACCGTTCCTCGAAATACTTGTCCTTGGGCATACTCCTGATTAGCACGAAGAATATTAAGGGCAATTTCATCTCTCCGTTTATCTTTAAGCCGTTTTTCAATCAGGTTAATTAGGGTAATTTGCTCATCATTAGACATTTCTTCTACTAATTCCAGAACCTGATCAAAGCTATAGGTATTCATGTTTGTTTAGGGTATTTCGCTAAAGTATATTGATCTTACTATCTATCAATCCTACTGGATTATCATCGCTGTCCCAAATTTACCCGCAAGGTGCTGGATTAATCTTGTTAAAATTTAGAGGGTGATTTGATAGTAGTGTTAATGGTATGGAAGTCCCGCGTTTACATCCCGAAACTACAGAGGCAGTCCGCCAACGGGTGGATATTGTTGAGGTGGTTTCTGAGTATGTGGTTCTCAAAAAACAGGGGAAAGACTATACAGGCTTGTGTCCATTTCATACAGAGAATAGCCCTAGTTTTAGTGTCAGCCCTAGTAAGCAACTCTACTACTGCTTTGGGTGTCAGGCGGGGGGGAATGCCCTCAAGTTCCTGATGGAGGTGGGGAAGCGATCGTTCAGTGAAGTTGTCCTTGACCTTGCCCAGCGTTACCAAGTCCCCATTAAAACCCTAGAACCCAAAGAACGGGAAGAGTTACAACGGCAGCTTTCCCTGCGGGAGCAACTTTATGAGGTGCTGGCGATCGCTACAAATTTCTTTCAACACGCCCTCCGTCAACCCCCAGGAGCCGCCGCCCTAGAGTACCTAAAGCACCAACGCCAACTCCGGGAAGACACCATTCAACAATTCCGCCTCGGCTACGCCCCCAGCCCTTGGGATACCCTCTATCGTTACCTTGTGGAGCAGAAAAAAATTGCTGTAGCGATCGTCAATCAAGCGGGGTTAATTTCCCCAAAAAAATCTGGGGATGGTTATGTGGATAGGTTTCGCGATCGCTTAATGATCCCGATTACGGATATTCAAGGGCGGGTGATTGGTTTTGGGGGTAGGACTCTGGGGGATGAACAGCCAAAG
>JAAUUE010000180.1 GCA_012031635.1 Coleofasciculaceae cyanobacterium SM2_1_6
CGATGGGCATTCCCACCAAGGCTAATCCCCCCAGTTGATGGCGGAGTTGGTCGCTGAGGGTAAAGGTGTCGGGAGTCCGGGGTGGGGGCGTATCTTCACAAATGCGGCAGCTTGGGGATGCCAAGAGAGGGTCAACCAAGCTCGTTGCCGCAAAGTCCGCAGAGCTAGAGAGATAGTGTAGCGATCGCGCTGATAAGCCTGTTCGACTCTAGCGGGGAGCCATTCCGCCTCTAGTTCAGCTACCGCCGCTATCATGGTAGTAAAATCTACTTGTTGCATGGACATGGCATGGAAATTCAGTTAATAAATATCGGGTTTGGGAATATTATTTTGGCGAGTCGGGTGGTGGCGATCGTCAGCCCCAGTTCTGCCCCCATTAAGCGAATTATGCGGAATGCCGAGGAGCAGGGACAACTCATTGATGCGACCTACGGACGGCGGATGCGGGCGGTAATTATCACTGATTCTAACCACGTGATCCTGTCTTCCATTCAACCAGAGACGATCGCCCATCGGTTCACTGTGAACAAAGACGGTACAATCAACAATAATTGATTTTAAAAATAATTTTTCATTTTATCTTTATCCAATATAACCTAGGGCGTGGTGCAAGGCGGATAAAAGAGTGAGAGCAAGTAGAGATAAAGTCATGAGTTAAGTTTACAAAGATAAGTACAGACACAAGGTAATCAAGGTAATGAATAGGAACAAAGGAAAATTAATTGTACTTACTGGCCCCAGTGGGGTAGGGAAGGGGACTCTTTTGCAGTCATTGCTCGATCGACACCCAGAACTCTATTTTTCTATTTCTGTCACCACGCGTCTCCCCCGGATGGGCGAAATTGAGGGCAAAAATTATTATTTTGTAGACCAGCCCCGGTTTCAACAGATGATTGCCAACCATGAATTATTAGAATGGGCAGAGTACGCTGGGAATTACTACGGTACGCCCAGAAAGCCTGTGGAAGAAAGGATTAGCCAAGGATGCTGGGTAATCCTTGAAATTGAAGTAGCCGGAGCTAGGCAGATTGCCCAAACTTTCCCCGAGGCTCTGCGGATTTTTATTTTGCCGCCTTCGGTAGAAATATTAGAGCAACGGATTCGGAACCGGGCTTTGGATGCGGAAGCGGCGATCGAAAAACGTCTCCTCCATGCCGAGAAAGAAATCATTGCTGCCCAAGAATTTGATGTGCAGATTGTCAATGATGATTTTGCCGAAACCCTAGAGAAAATCGAAGCCCAGATCTTTGCCCCCGTGATGATGGTCGGCACATAAATAAAGTAACTATAAATGGCTCCTATGTTTCAGACTCTCAAGCGACTATTTTTAGTAATCATGACCCTGTTGGCAGTCAGCACTATGGTTAATTCTCTAGTAGCTAGTTGGCGGCAACCCCAGATTCAAAGCCGCTTGGAGCTATACCAGACCAATTTATTTCTGCAAACAGCGATCGAGACTCCGCCAGCATCAGCAACCGAATCAGCAACCGGAGCAGACTTGGCTCAACTGCGGCGGGCTATTTTAGGAGAAGAGCCAATTAAACTAGCTGAGAATCAATACCAAGCGGCTCGCCAAGCGGATCAAAAAATTCTGGAAGACCTCCTCCAACAAGCTGCCAAGCAATCTCCCCCAGCAAATTCTGCCACTGCCAGAGCCATTACCCAGCTACAGGAAATCATTCCCCAACTAGATATCGCCCTCGGCATCCTCCAAGCAGAACTAGGCAACCTCCCAACTGCCCAAGCAACTTGGCAAGGTTTACTAGAATCTCCAAAATCTCCAGTATTAGCTCCTGCGATCCCACCAGTAACCCCAGAAACTTCTCTGCAAGCTACCCAAACTTCCACAAGGGCAACGGCGGAGGTTTTGTTGTATCTGTGGGGCGATCGTCCTCTGGACAAGGTTGATCCCAAGGTTCAGGGTAGTGCGGGGATCAATGCTAGTAAAGAACCTCAAGCTAAACCTCAAATTGAAGAGGTGCTGCGATCGAATCTCCGGGGTTGGTTTCGAGATCAAGCCCTAACTCAACTTTATACCAAACAAAACCGACTCCCAGAACTAGAAACTCTGCAACAACAACGGTTAGCCCAAGCCCGAACAGCCCTGCTACAACTCTTCGCCATTACTCTCATTCCCGCCACCAGTGGAATTTTGGGTTTAGGATTGTTGATATTTCTGGGGGGACAGGCGATCGTCAAAGGCAAACAAAGTCTATTGCTATCAGGGGTCGATTATCAATTATTAAGTAAAGACCAACAATATCTGGTCGATCGTCCCTCTAGTCAATTCACCGATCCCGATAGTTACCTAACTGAAAATACTCTTTCTGAGCCTAGAGCCAAGCTTGAGCAAGATCTTCCCGCCGGCAAGAGTAACTGGATTACACCCTGGGGCGGGGAAACCATCTGGGAAGTCCTTGTGGGGGGCTTTTTCTTTGTGGGGCAGTTGTTAATTCCCTTTATTTTTAGTCATTTACCTCTGGCTAGTTTAAGTTTAGAGGTGCGGGGGAAAGCGATCGTTGTCCTCGCCACCTATGTAGCCATGAGCTTGGGAACCCTCCTTGTCCTATACTTTGCCCTGCGGCGATTCTTTCCTTTACCTGCAAACTGGTTTCGGATTGATGGGCGGGGTCGATGGTGGGCTTGGGGACTAGGGGGCTATGTGGTAGCCATTCCCCTCGTGATTGGAGTATCCTTGGTGAATCAGGTCATCTGGCAGGGCAAAGGCGGCAGTAACCCGATCTTACCCCTCGCTCTTCAGGGAAATGATCTTTGGTCGTTTCTGATCTTTTCGACTACGGCTTCCCTCGCTGCCCCGATCTTTGAGGAAATTATCTTCCGGGGCTTCTTACTGCCATCTTTAACCCGCTATCTATCGGTAGGTTGGGCGATCGTGGCGAGTAGTATCCTATTTGCCGTTGCCCACCTGAGCCTATCGGAAGTTCTGCCCCTCACCGTCTTGGGGATGGTATTAGGTTTTGTCTATTGGCGATCGCAAAATCTCCTTGCCTCTATGTGCTTACATAGCCTCTGGAATAGCGGCACATTAATTAGTCTGTATATTCTCAGCAAGGGGGCTAATTAGGTAGATATAGACAAAAACAGTCATGCAGTTAGTCAACAAAAAGATATTTCCGTAAAAACTATAGATTTTCAATGGGAAGGGAATTTGTGGCAACTTTTTACGGCAAAGCCTTCTAAAATCAGGGTTCTCACCACCAAAAACATCGCTAATTTTCCAGATACTAGCCCAAGGTTAGGAAATAGTTAAAAAATAACTGTATAATTCCCTAAATTTTCAGTAAAAATTCAAGCTACTATTGGAGATAATCTCAGTGATAATACTGGAATAATATTCCCTGGGGTTAACTGGAGGCAACATGTTGATAAATACCGAATTGAAATATGGGGGCGGTGTGAGAAAGCCAGTGGTGGATGATAATTTGACCAAAATTGAAAATGTCCTGAAGGAGCATCCAGCAATCCGACAAGTGGCTGTTACCTATCAGCAAGATAATCAGGGAGAGATTTATTTAGTCGCTTACCTAGTGGGAGATTTAGCCGTAGACCGGATGCCGCTAAAAAGTGAGTGTTGGTGTGAGGATCCCCAAGGAAGGAGAGTAAAGTTAGGGATTGCTGATATTTCCCACAATGGTGTTTGTCTCCTGAATACGCCCCGAAATTGGTCGATCGGCAAGACCATCAATCTTTATCTAGATCTCCCCGGCATGATCCATCCCCTGCGGATTCCCACCAAAGTTGTCTGGCATCAACGGCAGCAGACCTCTTGGCTAGATTCTCTGGGGGAATGGAACTTGGGTGGCAGCAAAAAATCAAACCGGAACGTTGGCAAAACCTTCGCCTTGCGAAATCGAACTGGATTATTATTTACAACGACCCCAGACACTCTCAAGTTTCTCCAGACCAAAATCAAAGAACTCAGTAATCACAATGGAGTTTCTGTCCAAGACCTACGCAATTCTGAGCCACGCATTCCTCTGCATACTAATGTGCGGGTTTGCTTTGCCGATGGGCGGAGTTTTGGCTGGGAGACAGAAAATATTTCCTTGACTGGAATGCGCATCCGCGGGGTGGACGGGATTTGGAAAAAAGGTGCGGAGCTAGAACTAGTCCTGCGGTTGCCGGGGAGTAGCGTAAAATTGGATCTCCGAGCTACGGTCTGGTGGCACAAGGGTCCTCAAGCAGGAGTCTGTCTCCATCTCACTCCAGAGGAAGAGGCAGTTATTCATGAGGGCATTCAATATATTATTTTTACCCAAGGTTTGTCCCTGAGCAATCTCCACTGTCTCCTTGCCACCAAACTCACCCCAGAATTAATCCCTCACAAGTTTGTCATGCTGGAGGAAATGCCCTTTGATATCCACGGACGGGTAGATTTTAATGCTTTGCCCAAGCCGGATTTCTTAACTTAAGGTTTATTTTACTTAAGGTTTATTTTCTGAACGTTCTGGGGATTGCGTGTATCTTAGATTTAGGTGAAAGTTCTGTATAAACTGTCCCTGATAATATTCATTCCCTCACCTTCCTCAGCCTATGCGATCGTTCCCCCGTCGTTTATCTCTGCCGACAATTTTGATTGTCCCCTTTGTGGTGCAAGTCGTAACTGCCGTGAGTTTGGTAGGTTATTTGTCTTTTGTCAATGGTCAGAGAGCCGTAAATAATTTGGCAACTCAACTCCGGCAGGAATTAGCAATTCGGATCAAAAACGAGCTAACTACCTACCTGCAAACCCCAGAGCAATTTAACCAGATTAATGTGATCGCCCTCCGGGAAGGACAGGTGGATTTTGATCAGGGACGAGCCTTGCCTTTGTTTTTTCAACAACTACAAATATCTAACTACCTCTATGGTCTCTACTGTGGCAGTAGTCAAGGGGAAATGTTTGGTTCCTTTCGCGCTGGTCCGCAGGAATTTGGCACATCTCTAGCCAGTGCCGCCACAAATCAAGAGTTACATTTATTTAACATCACTAGCCAAGGACAACGGGGAACCTTTACGAGAAGTGCGGGGAAGTACGATCCTAGACAGAGACCTTGGTATCAAACGGCAGTTAAGGTGGGGCGACCGACTTGGGGCGATGTATACGTTGATTTTGATACTAAGTTACCTGCCTTGACCGCCAGCCAGCCTACCTACAACGCTGGGGGACAGTTGGTCGGGGTTTGTGGGGTAGATTTATTGCTTTCTGAGCAGTTTCAACAGTTCCTTGCTGACCTCCAGATTGGGAAAACCGGGATTGCTTTTATCATGACTCGGAATGGGGAATTAGTGGCTAGCTCCACCAAAACCCCAATCATGACGGGGACAGATAAAGAGGCAAAGTTGATTTTAGCGGAAGCCAGTGAAGCTCCTTTGATCCGAGCTACCGCTGCCTATCTGAAGGAGCAACCGGGGGGACTGGGGGCGATCGACCAACTCCAGCAACTCAATTTTAAGTTTGGCGAAGAGCAGGAACTTTTAGCTGCCATGCCCTTTACCAACGCTGGGGGGCTGGATTGGGTGATTGTGGTGGTGGTTCCGGAAGTAGATTTCATGGCGGAAATTCAGGCGAATAATCAGACAACGATTCTTTTGTGTATTTTGGCGCTGATCTTGGCGATCATTCTTGGTGTTTTCACCACACGCTGGATTGTGGGCTTGATTCTCCGGCTCCGGGATGCGAGTCAGGCGATCGCCCAAGGAGACCTCGACCAATCAGTAAAAATTTCCGGGATCAATGAATTGGAAGATCTCTCCCTGGTATTTAACCAAATGGCAGGGCAGCTAAAAACTTCTTTTGAAAATAAAGAACAACTTGTCCAAGAAAGAACCAAAGAACTTTCCCAAGCCCTGACGGATCTGCAAACTACCCAGCAGGAATTAGTCCAGTCCGAGAAAATGGCGGCGCTTGGTCAACTAGTTGCCGGGATTGCCCACGAAATCAACACGCCTTTGGGTGCGATCCGGGCTTCGATCACCAATATTACCAGTGGTTTAGAATCCGCCCTCGCCCAGTTACCCCAATTATTACAGAAACTTTCTCCCCCCCAACAAACAGAATTTAACGCCCTGCTGACTACGGCTTGCCAGCCCCATCCTTACCTTTCTACCAGAGAGACCCGCAAGCTCAAACGTACCTTAGCCCAAGAACTAGAAAATCATGGGCTGGAAAACCCAGAAGCCCTCGCTGATACCCTAGTCCAAATGGGGATCACAGAAAATTTAATCCAGTTTCTGCCCCTACTCCAGAATGAAAACAGCGCTTTGGTGTTAGAAACTGCCAATAATTTGAGTAGTCAGTTCCGCAATAGTGAGAATATTAACATTGCAGTCGATCGAGCCGCCAAGATTATCTACGCCCTCAAAAGCTATGCCCGACAGGATAGTTCGGGAGCCAAGGTCAGGGCAAAAATCACCGATAATATTGATATCGTCTTGACTTTGTACCACAACCAAATCAAGCAAAAAATCGAACTCATTCAAAACTACCAACCAATCCCGGAAATTCTTTGTTACCCAGAAGAACTTAGCCAAGTGTGGACAAATTTGATCCACAATGCAATCCAAGCCATGAACTATAGAGGGGTGCTGAAGATTAATGTCTGGCAGCAGGAGCAGTTTGTAGTCGTGCAAATCATCGATTCTGGGGTAGGTATTCCCCCGGAGATTCAAGAAAAAATCTTTGAACCATTTTTCACCACTAAACCAGCCGGAGAGGGCAGTGGACTGGGGTTAGATATTGTTAGTAAAATCATCAAGAAGCACAATGGCTCGATCGAAGTAGCTAGTCAACCCGGAGAAACCACTTTTAGCATATACTTACCAATTGATTAGCATCACAATTTAATACACACAACCCAATGTCCAAAATCGAGAAAAAAGTAATTCTTTGTATTGATGACGAACGGATTATCCTCCAGAGTTTACGAGATCAATTTGTCCGTAACTTTGGCAATGAATACATCTATGAATTTGCGGAAAGCGGGGATGAAGCCCTAGAAGTGATTGAAGAGTTTGATGCAGAAAATGTGCAAATTCTCGTAATTGTTTCTGATTGGCTAATGCCAGAAATGAAGGGCGATGAGTTACTAATTAAAATTCATCAAAAATTTCCCAAAATTGTCAAAATTATGCTCACCGGACAAGCCGATGAGAGAGCTATTACCAGAGCTAGGGAAGAAGCTAATTTGTATTGCTATATCTCTAAACCTTGGGAAGAAAATTCCTTAATTGAAGCCATCAAAACTGGGATGGAAGGTCAAAGTAGCTCATAATTTACCAGCAATTCAGGCTTGCCAAATTAAGTAGGTTCCCCAGAGGACGGCGGCAACGCCGAGGAAAGTTGCCCAGAGGGGATAACCCGCCTTCACTGGTTTAGTACCGGGACTACGCAGCATTTCCACATCAATCCACGTTGTCACGCCCCGCCGCCACCAGCCGAGGACTGTAACTTGACGATTTACGAGGTCGCTGGGACGAAGTTTCAGGTTGAACAAGAGGTTTCCCCCGGCTCCTAATAGGGAAATAAATTGTAATTTCACCAATCCTTGAGGCATTTGCAGCCACAGATCCTGCCCCAGCCAGTTACTAATTCCTCTCCTGCCGAGGAGCCGACCAGTCATCCGGGCGGTTCTTTTTTGGGGCGGGATGGCTTGGGGGTCTGTGAGGAGTTGCCCTAGGTGGATTTCAGTTTTAGCAATGTTGGGTTTGATGTCGGGAAAGTAGGCATTGATAAACAGGAAAATACTCACGCCCCCAGTGATCAACATACAGGCGGTGTGGAAGGGGTTGGCATTTCTAAACAGCCAAGTGATTTCAATAATGTAGAATCGGTAGCCGATCGCCCCTACCACCCACAGCAGAAATCTGAGCATGAACCCCATGACGACTCCATAGATGGCAACCCGTTGCAGCAGAGGTAGAGCTTGGGTATGGGTAATAAGGGTTTGGAGTTTTTCCTTGAGGATTTTGAGGGTTAGTTTTTGTTGCCGGGGCGGCGGAGTTACAGAGAGTTCTAGTTCTGGTTCTAGTTTCCAGTGTTGAGCATAGCGATTGAGGACAGCGAGGCGATCGCCCGTTAAGGGATGGCTATAGTTCCAGATTAACCACTGACGGTGCAAATTTTGACAATCCCATTGTAGCAATGTCTTGAGGTTGACTAGGGGGTCTTGAGAATCCTTCAGTTCTCGGTAACTGCCCCCCAAGAGTAAGGCTTGCTGATATCCAAGGGGCGTGAGGAGTTCTAAGCCTTCGAGGAGCCAGCTAGTCTGCCCTTGGCGTTGGATCTCGTAGGCGGTGGTGATGGCAATTTTCAGGAGACTGCGGGTGATGGCGTTGGGGTTGCCAGTAATGGAAGCGGCGGTACGATCGCTATAATAAGTGGTCAGGCGAGCAGCCCAGAGGAGGGGCAGTCGGAGGAGCCAAAAGATCGTGTAGCTGAGGTTGGCGGCGATCGCACATAGCCAAGTCACCACCGTAGGCAGAAACTTCCGGTAAGCGGGTAAATGTTCATCACAAAGCTCCGCCAGTCGCTCTCCCCAGTAGGCAACCTGCCAATAAAAAGTGTAGGGAATCTGGACGATCAACATGGTCCAAGACATCAAAACATAGTCGCCATTAATAATATGCCCCAATTCTCCGGCGTAAATCGTCGCAATTTCCTCCTCGGTGAGGCTATCTAGTAAACCTTTACTAACCACAATGCGGATAGTTCTCCGTAAATTTCCGTAGGTAAAAGCCACAGGGAAAGCCGTGGGTAGGATCATCAAGGTCGGGAAAGGAAATTTCTTTTGTTGACAGAACGATCGCAATAGTTTTAATGCTTCTGGACTTTTGCTAGAAAGTTGATTCACACTCAGAGTTTTGAGATTGTAACCCTTGCGGAGTAAAAAATCCCACAGCCACGGAGAGGCAGCGGCAAGGATCAGGGTCATCCCCAACAGGAATAGGTAGGATCGGCGTAGAA
>JAAUUE010000181.1 GCA_012031635.1 Coleofasciculaceae cyanobacterium SM2_1_6
CCGTAAAACGCTCTGCTATTCTAAGTCTACTGAAATGTTAGGATATTCAATCCGTTTACTAATCCATTATCTCAAGTTTTGGGAAGTTCCTATTCCCGCCTAATTCATACCTTGATTCAGCAACGCCCCAGTGGGTTTTACGGCGATTTCTATAAGCTAGTAAACTTCCCTTACCTAAAACCTTAACTAAACCAGAAATTAGATCGATACTCTGAGCTGTGAAATGACCTAAATGATTAGTTTGAATCTCTGCTAAACCCTGATTGGCATAATCATCCCAAGTCCATGTATCAATAAAAGCCTGAGCTTGAGCCTGATCTTCTTTACCAATATTGTTATAAATCTGATTGTAGTTGCGCTTCGAGTTAAACGGTGGATCGATGTAACACAAATCCACCGATTCATCCTTGATATGTTTTCGCAACACTTCAAGATTGTCACCATAGAAAAGTTGATTAGGCATAGGTTGATGGAACTAATAGTAATACTCTGACCTATATTCTATCCAGAGCTAGGTTTAAGCGTAATACATTCACTCCGGGTTCACCAAAGATGCCCAGAAATCTGCCATCGGTGTTTTGGGTGATCAGGATTTCTACTTGATTAGGATCAAGGCTTCTCGCCGTGGTGATTCGGGGAATTTGCGATCGAGCCGCTTCGGGGGTGATGTGGGGATCAAGGCTAGAGCCAGAAGTATAAACTAAGTCAGCAGTAGGCTCAATTCCGGCTTGCTTCAGGGTGACGATCGTCTCTTGAACCCGTTCTAACAAATCTGGATTGCTAGGAGCGAAGTTACTTGCTCCAGAAACCCCAGTTTTCAAGATTCCCGCTTCATCGGTGGCTGGATCTGCCGTGCTGTAGCTAGTGGTACTCGGACGACTCCAAAAGTAGCGATCGCTAGCAAAAGGTTGCCCAATTAAAGCCGAACCCACCACCTGCCCCTGAGCATTTCTCAACAAACTTCCATTAGCTTGGTAGGGAAATAGCTGCCCAATTCCTAAAATCAACAAAGGGTAAATAACGGCGGTGATTACCCATAGACCGATCGTGACTTTAATCGCCGTAGTCGTTTCCCGCAAAATAGACATGATTTAAAACTTCTCCACAATAATTACATTGAGTAGTAAAACTGACACTTCGACTTCGCTCAGTGCAAGTAACTGATAACTGTTCACTGATTAAAACTTTTCTGGTTGCAAAATCACCGCAAAAAGATAAACGCACAGAGCCAGAATCACTAAACCTAAAAGGGCGATCGACCAAGCTGTTTTTGGGGTGATCTCTGCACTGGCTTGAGCATAGACAACCTGAGCAATGGGGAGATTTAGACACAGTAAAAGAAAGATAGCGATCGACTTAGAATTCTGCCGAGAAAAATCTTTGATTTCTGCCTTTCCTGCTAACAAATCAAAACCTAGAGTATCTGCTAAAACTTGACGTATTTTCATAATCTTTACTACTTGAGATTTATTATTTTTCTTGTCCCCTCTACCTCTGGGAGAGGGCTAGGGTGAGGGTCTTTATTCCTCTGGAAAAGACTAGGGTGAGGTCTTTATTCTTCTGGGAAAGACTAGGGGCTACGCTAACCCAAGGACTGAAACCACCACATCGATTACCTTAATCCCGACAAAAGGAACGATCACTCCCCCCAAACCGTAGATAAGAATGTTATCTCGCAGGAGTTGATTAGCAGTGACAGGGCGAAATTTTACCCCTCTGAGGGCTAGGGGAATCAGGGCTGGGATAATTAAGGCATTGAAAACCAAAGCCGACAGCACCGCCGATTGAGCGCTGGCTAACCCCATGATATTTAAGCCGCCAATCCCCGCCGCCGAAAACATAGCGGGGATAATTGCAAAATATTTTGCAATGTCATTGGAGAGGGAAAACGTAGTTAAAGCCCCTCTAGTAATTAGGAGTTGCTTGCCGATCGTCACCAAGTCAATTAACTTGGTCGGGTCAGAATCCAAATCCACCATATTGGCAGCTTCCTTAGCGGCTTGGGTTCCCGAATTCATGGCGACTCCCACATTTGCCTGAGCCAAAGCCGGAGCATCGTTGGTGCCATCCCCAGTCATGGCTACTAGTTTCCCGGCGGCTTGTTCCCGTTGGATCACAGCGATCTTATCCTCTGGGGTAGCTTCAGCAATAAAATCATCCACCCCCGCTTCATCGGCAATCACCGAGGCAGTAATCCGGTTATCTCCCGTGAGCATGATGGTTTTAATTCCCATGCGGCGTAGTTGGTCAAACCGTTCCCGAATGCCGGGCTTGATAATATCCTTGAGGTAAATAATTCCGTAGAGTTCTCCCTGTTGACAGACGGCAAGGGGAGTCCCACCCAGCAAAGAAACCCGCTCGTAGGCAGCATCTAATTCTGGATTAATTTGACCACCCCTTGAACGCACAAAGCCCTTAATGGAATCCACGGCTCCTTTGCGAATCTCGATACCGTTGGGTAAATTTGTGCCACTCATGCGAGTCCGAGCCGAAAACTCTACCCCTTCTGCGGTGGCGGGATCAAAATCAATAGTCGCTCCCAACTTCTCTGCCAGCCGGACGATCGACTTTCCCTCCGGGGTGGTATCAAAAATACTGGAACCTAGGGCGACTTTTGCCACCTCCAGCAAACTGTGATTGTTGATAGGAATAAATTCCTCCGCTAGACGATTTCCTAGGGTAATAGTCCCAGTTTTATCAAGGATCAAGGTACTCACATCCCCACAGGCTTCTACGGCTCGCCCCGAAGTTGCCACCACATTAAACTGCGCCACCCGATCCATCCCGGCAATCCCGATCGCACTCAGCAACCCACCGATGGTAGTCGGAATCAACGCCACCAGCAAGGAAACTAACACCGTGACACTGACGGGACTGCCGACAAAATTGGCAAGGGGAGGAATAGTTGCTACAACAATGATAAAGACCAAAGTTAAGACAGCCAAAAGGACGGTGAGGGCAATCTCGTTGGGGGTTTTGGTGCGTTCGGCTCCTTCAACGAGGGAGATCATGCGATCGAGGAAACTCTGCCCCGGATCGGATGTCACCCGCAAAATTAACTCATCGGAAATAATTTTGGTTCCCCCCGTCACTGAGCTTGCCACGTCGCTACCGGGTTCCTTGAGGACTGGTGCCGATTCCCCCGTAATGGCAGATTCATCCACCGAGGCAACCCCAGCGATCACTTCTCCATCCGCCGGGATTGTATCCCCTATGATCACCTTAATGCGATCGCCCTTCCGCAGAGCCGTGGAGCTAACCTCTTGAATGGTGTCATCTTCGAGGAGTTTTCGGGCAGTAGTATCAGATTTGGTGGCTCGCAGGGAATCTGCCTGAGCTTTTCCCCTACCTTCTGCCACGGCTTCGGCAAAATTCGCAAACAGCAAAGTTGCAAATAAAATTGCTGTCACCAGAAAATTAAACAGGCGATTATTACCTTGGACTGCGCCAAATAAATCTGGATCAATTACTAGTAGCGCCGTCACGATCGTCCCCACCCACACCACAAACATCACCGGATTACGGATCATCACTTGGGGATTAAGTTTCACAAAAGCCGATTTCAAAGCCCTTGCATACAGACCTTGGGTATTCACTTGATTTCTTTGCAGACGTTTAGAAACAGTCATAGATTTAGAATCTTACGAGATTTCCTCTGATGTATTTTGGGGTATATTTTTCTGAATTTGTTGATAGAACCAGCGACTAGCTTGCCCTGTACCTCTTTGAGACAATTGTTCTAGAGTTTGATTTAGCAAGTCAGCTTGTAACCCAATTAAAGCTTGGGAAATATCAGATTCTAGATAGTTACCATCTTCGTGAAGGATAAACATTAATACCTGTTTAGTTTGAACATTAATTACCCAATATTCGGGTATTTTCAAGGCAGCATAAAGTTGTTTCTTATCTCCTAAATCGATCATTAAAGTTATATCAGAAACTTCTACTACTAAGTCTGGGACTCGCCATCGATTAAGGTTGATATATTTTTCTTCTTCAGAGGAAACTGGAATTTCTACACCTATATATGCAACCATATCAGGAGCAGTAGCAGCAACTTCTGGTTTTTCGATCAGGCAATGTCCAAAGGAAGTGAATTCCTGCCTACTAGACTGCATACACCATAAGGCTAAAATCACAGTCATTGAGTTACAGACCATAGCATGATTTATGCCTTCTCTCCCTACGTCATTGACTATTAATTGATCTAGATAGAAAAATAGTTGATAGTGGGTTTCTTTAGGTTCTGAATCATCTCGATATTTGAGATAGTCTTGCCAAGTAGCAGGTTTTTGATAGGTAAGGGTAGAGTGATAGAAACTTTGGTAATTAGTTGTCATAGATTTGACTCCTAAGAACTAAGTTGGAAGGCTTCAGCGATCGCCCCTAATGCTAATACTGGCAAGAAAGTTAACGCCCCTAAAATTAAGATTACGCCTCCAGTCACGGTGGTAAACAAGAAGCTATCGGTTCTTAGGGTTCCCGTGGTTTCTGGGACTAATTGCTTTTGTCTCATGCCATCTGCTAATAACAACAGAGCCATGATTGGAATATAGCGTCCTGCCAAGAGAACCACACTACAGCTTAGATTCCACCATAAACCTGTGGGGGCTGGTTGACCATCGGCTAATCCTTCAAACCCAGAACCATTGTTGGCAGCAGCAGAAGCGTATTCATAGACAACTTGGGAAAGTCCATGAAATCCGGGATTGCTAACTCCAGCCAACTGCTCTGGGAAAGCAAGGGTAATGGCCGAGGGAATCAGGATAGCGATCGGATGCACCAGCAGAATAATACTAGCTAGGGCAATCTCCGGTTTCTCGATCTTTCTGCCAAAGATTTCCGGCGTTCTTCCTACCATTAATCCGGTTAAGAATACCGTCAAAATCAGGTAAATAAATAGGTAAGAAGTCCCTGTACCTTGTCCGCCCCAAACTATCTGTAAAAACAGGTTAAATAGGACAGAAAATCCCCCTGTGGGCATGAAGGAATCGAGCAAAGCATTAACAGCACCAGTCATAGTTCCTGTGGTAGAAACTGCAAACAAAGATGATTGCGCCCAGCCAAATCTGACTTCTTTACCTTCTAGGTTAACTAAATTATTACCAACTGCTTGATTAACTAAAGGATTGCCGACAAATTCTCCCCAAGCGGTAATACTAATTAACCCGACATAGATAATGAAAACTAACCCAAAGAGGAGCCAACCTTGTTTTTTATTCCCAGCAAAAATGCCATAGGTAATAATTAGCGAAGTAGGAATAGACAGTAGAGCAACAGTCTCAATTAGATTAGTGAAACCATTGGGATTTTCGTAGGGATGAGCCGAATTGATTGCGAAGAAACCACCACCATTTTCGCCTAGCTCTTTGATGATTTCAAAGTGGGCTACGGGTCCTGTGGCGATCGCTTGACTTCCTCCCTCTAGAGTTTGCACCACTGCCGGAGCAGCCAAGGTTTCAGGAACTCCTGCTAACAGTAAAATCACTGCCCCGATCGTACTAATGGGTAGTAAAATTCGGGTAATCACTTTGATTAGATCAACGTAAAAGTTACCCAAAGGTCGCCCCGTCAAGCCCCGAATAAAGGCGATCGCCACTGCAAACCCTGTAGCCGCAGAGGTAAACATAAAATATCCTAACCCCAACATCTGGCTGCCATAACTAAAAGTAGTTTCACCACTGTAATGCTGTTGATTGGTATTGGTGATGAAAGAAATGACAGTATGCAGAGTGGTGTCCCAAGTCGGGGCTGCTAAACCTGTGGGGTTCAGGGGCAGCACACCTTGCAATGCAAACAGCACAAACACAAAAATAGCCATGGTCAAATTGCTGTAGAGAACAGCTCGAATGTACGGCCACCCAGTCATTTCTGCCTCTGCACGAATTCCCAAAATCCGGTACAGGGTTGTTTCTAGGGGGGTAGCAAGGCGATCGAGGATAGTCGGTTTATCCAAAAAGACATTTGCTATGTAGCTACCAAAAAACGGAACGATAATCACAACAATAGCTAACGTAATAGCTATCTGCAATAAACCCTGCGACATTTAAACTTTGCCTATGATCTTGTTACCCCGGAGGTCGGACAAAGCCTGATGCTTGTCATTAAAACTTGCCTCGTATTTTTACCTATTTTTACTGAGGAACTTTTTTAATCAATCAGACTTCCCTTAAATAAAGATTGTTAAAGCTCATGCCTTAATTTTGATCTTTTACCTGCGGGTCTAGAGTCTTTGCTCTAATAGAAATAAATCCTAACAGAAATAAATCCATAATTCATCTGGTAATCCATGAGTCTTTTCTATAGGGGCAAAATTCCGGTGACCTTTGTTAACAAGTGAATTTTTATATAGAGAAAAATCTGGCTTAATCATAAGTAAAACTCTATTTCGCCGGGATTTAAGGGTTGCACCATAGAGAAATAACTATGTAAACTTTCTCCTGCATAGAGAGATATCTATTCTCAACTAAGTTTACTTATAGTTGTCATCAGGTTTACTTATGAAAATTTCCCCAAAATAAAGGTTATAAAGAATCTCGATCGATAGGAATCTCTTATTCTATAGGAATCTCTTATTCTTTTAACTAGTTCTATTTTTATATAGCAAAGACCGAGATGGTGAAGAAAGTTTAAGTTGTGAAACCCCCACGCTGCGGGGGTTTCGCAACTCTTATTTTGTCCTAGCTATGTCTTTCTTTGCTATAGTCGTTGCCATAAAAGTTAGGATGAATTCGGCTGCGACTTCGCTCAGCCAATGTATCTGGTCTTGTCCTAATTAATCTGTCTAGCACTATAACCGATCGAGTTTACCCAAAAGATCAGGAACTTCTTCAGTAAGAATACTCTCAATGATATTGTCATCAATACCTAGATATAGTAACCGCCAAGCTGGTTAGGACAATTTTTGGAGTGGAACCCCGGCGCTGCCGGGGTTCCACTCGACTACTACTATGGCAACAACTATAAATGCCAGAAACTAGGCGGGGGCATTGACGTGGAGGAGCACCTCGCCTTTGATCATCCGTTGGGCAGCATCCAATAGCACATCTTCTAGATAGGGTTTGGTAAAGTAACCCCTTGCTCCCCGTTCGGCGGCAATCTGGCGGTGGCGATCGGCTCCCCTAGAGGTGAGCATGGCGATGGGTAGCTTACTGAGAACTTCGTCCTTGTGCATTCGATCGAGCAACTCCAAGCCATCCATCTTCGGCATTTCAATATCACAGAAGACAATATCGCAGGGCAATCCAGAGCGCATCTTATCCCAAGCCTCCTGTCCGTCCCGGGCCTGCTCCACACGGTAGCCAGATTTGGTGAAGGTCATGGAGAGGAGTTCCCGGACAGTGATGGAGTCGTCCACAATCAGAACTAGGGGTTCGGTCTTCACCGGCGTGGGTTCCACCACCGTAATATTGCTTTGATCCCAGAGCATTCCCCCCTTGTCTTTGCTCAACCTGCCGAGGGAAATATCAATCAGTTCCAAAACATCGACGATCGGCATGATTTTGCCATCCCCCAACACTGTGGCTCCGGCAATGCCCATGGGTTTCGGGGCGGGACCTTCTAGTTGTTTGGTGACAATTTCCAGTTCTCCCATCACCTGATCCACTTGGACGGCGAGGTAGTTTCCGGCTCCCCGGAGAATCACGATCGAGATCATGCCGTCTTCCCGTTGACCGCCGTAGAGGTTGCCCCTAGTAATATGCCGGTTAAAGGTGAGGAGTTCATAGAGGGGATAAACTTCTAACTTTTCGTCGTGGAGTTGATAGACATTGCGCCCATTTTCATTCACTTCCAGGGAGTCGATCGGCACATCAATGGGTTGCTCTACCCCATCAATGGGGAAGGCGATCGTGCTGTGGTCACTGAGACATTTCAGAGCTTTACCAATACTCAGGGTTAAGGGCAGCCGAATCGTGAAGGTAGTGCCTTTACCGAGGGTGGAATCTGTTCCCACGGTGCCCCGAATTTCATTGAGCTTTGTCCGCACCACATCCATGCCCACACCCCGTCCCGCCAGTTCATCAGCTTGGTCTTTGGTACTAAAACCAGCATGGAAGAGAAAGTCGTAGAGATCAATTTTAGATAACTTCTGGGCATCACTGGGGGAAACTAATCCTTTTTCGATCACCTTTTGGCGAATCCGTTCTGGATCAATCCCCGCTCCATCGTCGCTGACAGAAATTACCGTTTGGTTTCCTTGGTGGAAGGCTTTAATTTGAATCTTGCCCTTGGGATTTTTCCCCGCCTTCACTCGGACTTCTGGGGTTTCAATGCCGTGGGTCATGGCGTTGTTTACCAAGTGGGTCATGGGGTCGTAGAGTTGTTCGAGGATCATCTTATCCACAAGGGTATCCTGCCCTTCCACCTTGAGTTCCGCATCCTTGTGGAGCTTGACACAGATATCCCGCACCGCTCTGGGTAAGCGATCGGCGGTTTGCTTAAAGGGCATCATTCTCGATCGATTCAATCCCTCTTGCAACTTATCGGTAATCTGCCGCAGCATCCGGGCTACCTGATCCGTCCCCTGCACCAAAAACTCAATGTCAGAAGCTGATTCCTTCACCCGGACGATCAATTCAATCATTTCTTGGGAAAGCAAGTGGAACCCCGTAAACCGATCCATCTCTAGGGGGTCGTAGTCTTCTCCCGCCGCATTATTGGAGTTATGGGTATTGTGGATACTGGCTGGGTGATGACTGGTGGGATTATTCTTCTGACGACTGGCTAGGAGGGAACTTTCAAGCAAGCTCCGTTCGTAGAGGTCTTGCATTCTGCCCCCACATCGGTCAACTGCTGGATATGCCGCATGAGGTTATCCAAAAATTCCCGCAATCTGCCCTGATCCTGCTCTAGGGTATTCCGGTTGACCACCAGTTCCCCCATCAGGTTGTTTAAGTTATCCAGTTGCTTCACGGGAACCCGCATGGTCTGTTCCC
>JAAUUE010000182.1 GCA_012031635.1 Coleofasciculaceae cyanobacterium SM2_1_6
CGACTCCCACACCAACTCCCACCCAACTCCCACACCAACTCCCACTCCCACGTAGCACCTCTACCTCCCACGTATATTGCTAACGATATCTATGTCAACGAAATTCGCCAAGCTGTCACCCTCGGATTGATTTCTGGCTTTGAAGACAATACCTTCCGTCCCCGGGCAACTTTGACCAGAGAGCAACTCGTCTCGATCGTCTTTGATGGCATCTCTAAAAATATTAGTAGTAACCTAAACCTGCAAACTAGATTGGTGGCAAATCCCTACCCCGATGTGGCAGCTAGTCGTTGGAGCGCAACGAAGATTCAGTGGGCGAAGGATAACCGGATTGTCAGTGGTTATGAAGACGGAACTTTTCGTCCGGGACAGCCTGTGACCAGAGCCGAGTTAATTGCTGTACAGCGACGGGCTGCGGAATATGCCCTAACTTTGCGGGGTCAACCAGCCGATCTTTCCCCCCGCCTTACCCCGATCGTCTTTAGAGATACAGTTAATCACTGGGCATCTGGTTTGATTAATCAAATGTCTGGCTACTGTCGGGTAGCTTCTCCGATCAATGAAGTCGGTGTTTTATTTGAACCTAACACTGCTACCCAGAGAAACTATGCGGCAGCGGCAACTTTGCGGATGATCAATTGTGTCAAAGCTAGTGGGACTTAGGGAAACATGATGATACATTAGATTGGTTTCAATGAACCAATGGTAGTGACTGATGAGAATCTTATTGCTCAGTGTGCATCCTCCCCAAGGTGGCGGCTCCGCCCATTCTAGTCAAGAGTTGGCTGTCGGGTTGCGGAGCCTCGGTCATGAAGTGTTGCAGGTGGCTCCCTACCGTTCCCCAACGAGCCGGGCTGATTATCCGGGTTTGCTCTGGTTTGCGGCAGATTTTCCTGATAGTTTACAAATTACCCCAGCAGCCCAGCAGACGATCGATGATTATGTCCAGCAGGTATATACAAGTATGGCAAGTTTGATTGGGTAATCTTGGGGCGGGAGTCTTTTCTGTGGCAGGTAAAGGCAATTCGGGCTGTTCACCAAGGACCGATCGCTGTGATTGTCCGGGGTGCTTATATTAACAAATTGGTGAGTCAATCCCCGGAACTCTTAGCCCAGCTTCCAGAGACAGAGCAGAAACTTAGAGATCAATTAATTCAGCTTTATCGGAGTTGCGATCGCATCATCTGCATTGCCCAGCATCTTGTTACTTCAGTGCAGAAAGTAGTCGGAGCAGGAGAAGTGCCAGTTACTTTTCTGCCCAACCCCATAGACTTATCAGATTTTACAGCGATCGCTCCGCCCCGCCCTGATCCCAACGCACCGATCCAACTCTTCATGGCAGCCCAACTCAAAGCCCGGAAACGCCCCCTTGATGCAGTGGAGATTATGCAACACCTAGTTACCAGAGGGGCAGATTGCTATTTAACGATTTGTGGGGATGGGATCGATCGACAGCAAATGCTGGATTTAATTGCCCACTATGGCTTAGAGGAGCGCATTCGTCTGAAGGGGAAACTAGAGCGGCGAGAAATTATCCAGTATCTCCAACAGGCAGAAATTGTATTGCTATGTTCCGATAATGAGGGCAGACCAAGGGTACTCCAAGAGGCGATCGCTGCCAGTAGAGCTATTGTTGCCTACGATAACCCCGGCTCCCGGGAGGTGATTAATAGCTGGTTAGAACCTTGGCAATGGGGCAGGCTGGTGGCGATCGGGGACACTGTAGCCGCTAGTCGTGCCATTCTGGAACTAGCCCAACTCCTGCGTCAATATCCGCCTCGCTCAATCCCCATTCATAGCTCCCAATCAATTCTCCAGCAATACATCAATCTATTTTCAGACGGTAATCCTTGAGTATGGCGATCGTCATCCTAATTAAGGGGTCTAAGTTTAAAATTACTAAATCATGAAGTTACAAGGTAACATTATTATTCCTGAAGCCAAGCTTACTCAGTATCTTTTAATTCATCGAGAATATGATGATAAATCTAAATTTCTTGCTCAAGCTGGATTTAGCCAAAATAACCCTAACCAACTTAAACAAGCCATCCTGACCCTCATTAGCACTCATGATGCCGTAGTCGATCGTAAAGATAAATATGGTACATTTTACCAAGTTGAAGGTAATCTTATTGGTATAAATAGAATCCTTGCCGTCGTTACAGTTTGGCTAAAACGTGCCGAAGATGGAAATATACAATTTATTACTCTAAAGCCAAAAAAATGAATGAAACTAACATTTTGCTGTATAGCCGTATCTCTCTAAATCAAGACTTCCCTGAATATAATCTCAGAAAAGGTGATGTCGCTACATTTATTGATACTGTCCCCGATCCTGATTGTATCGAAGAAGGCTATATTCTTGAAGTCTTTAACGCCCTAGGTGAATCTATTGATACCGTTATCGTCCCTAAGTCAGCCGTTACTCCGTTGCACCCCGATGAAATTCTAACTGTGCGATCTCTTACCCAAGTCTAAGTTAATCTCCAGCCAATGATGAACTTAGGGAACTTTCCCAAAATTGCTATCATTAATTCCACCTTAAATTAACTAATTGAAGTATCTTCAAAGATCCCCAAAAATTGCGATAGGATCCTAAAAACTATTCATGAGCTTTTTTCCGTTGTATATCTAAACCTATCTAAAAATTAAAATTATGGCTTCTGGGGATTTATCAGAAAAACTATCTTTATCGACACCGGGGGAAATCCCGAAATTAAAAATCCACACGATCGTCCGCATTGGCTTATTCCAGATGGGCTTGGGAATGATGGCAATTCTCACCTTGGGGATTCTCAATCGAGTCATGATCAGTGAATTGGGGATTCCGGCGACCATTGCGGCGGGGGCGATCGCCATGCATCAGTTTGTGGCTCCGGCGAGGGTCTGGTTTGGGCAAATGTCCGATAGTAGACCAATTGGCGGGAAACATCGGACTAACTACGTGCGCTTGGGGGCGATCGGCTTCACAGTGGTAGCATTTCTGGCTGTCCAAGTCATGTGGCGGTTGGGGGCTTTGATCCAGATTAATGGCGGCTGGCTGTGGAATCAGGAAACTTTGCTCTGGACGGCTCTGTTGGCGTTGATGTTTGTCATCTATGGCATCACCCTGAGCGCTAGTTCTACCCCCTTTGCGGCACTGTTGGTGGATATTTCTGAAGAACATAATCGATCGCAGGTGGTGGGAATTGTCTGGTCAATGCTAATGGTGGGGATTGTGATCGGCGGGATTGTCGGCGGGATTTTGCTGAAAAGTATTGCGGATCCAGCGATCGTCACCGGAGGCAATATTGGTTTTTCCCTAATCACTGGACAGGAAATTCTCCCTACTAGTCTCGAGACATTGCAAACTCCTATTAACCGCTTATTTACTATTTTGCCCCTGATCGTCTTTGGTCTAGCAATGCTAGCAACTTGGGGCGTTGAAGATAAATATTCTCGCTACACCAGCCGCTCTACGAGTGCCTCTAGGGAAGATAGCATCACCTTGGGCAGAGCCATCAAAATTCTCACCGCTAGTCGACAAACTGGAATTTTCTTTACTTTCCTGCTGATCATGACCTTGAGTTTGTTTATGCAGGAAGCGGTGCTAGAACCCTACGGCGGGGAGGTTTTTCAGATGCCGATCGCAGCCACTACCCAACTGAATGCTTTTTGGGGAATGGGGACACTGATCGGGGTTAGCACTACGGGATTTTTGATCGTGCCTCGATTGGGAAAACAAAAAACTGCCAAACTAGGCTGTCTCTTGGTAGCAGTTAGTTTTGGGCTGATTATCACCGCCGGATTTTTCCAATCCCCCAGCCTGCTCCAAGGGGTGGTATTTCTCTTTGGTTTAGCGGCGGGGATCACCACCACGGGGGCAATTTCCCTGATGTTGGATCTGACGGCAGCAGCCACGGCGGGGACTTTTATCGGGGCATGGGGACTGGCGCAAGCCATGGCACGGGCTTTGGCAACCATTAGCGGCGGGTTCGTGTTGGATGTGGGGCGGCTCCTATTTCCTAGCCCGGTACTTGCCTACGGTTTGGTGTTTGCCCTGCAAGCAGTGGGCATGATCGTGGCGATCGCCCTCCTCGATCGAGTCAATGTCAAGGAATTTCAAGACAATACCAAGGAAGCCATGACCACGGTTTTACAGGAGAGCCTAGATTAGTGCTTGATTCCGAGCGGAAATTACTTGATTCAGTTGGTTAGATCGCAGATCAAGGAGAATCCTCAAGAAATGTAGTTACAATAGTTAACAAATAGATTATTTACATTTCTTAATATGATTCAAGTCCTCACCCCCATCCCTACAGTTCCCGGTACTTATTGGCAGTGGCAGTCCCATTCTATTTATTACGTCACGGCGGGACAGGCGACTAATCAACCGCCCCTGTTATTAATTCATGGGTTTGGAGCATCTACGGATCATTGGCGGAAAAATATTGCCGAACTTAGCCAAGATTTTCAGGTGTGGGCGATCGATCTTTTGGGGTTTGGGCGATCGGCAAAACCAGAGATTACCTACGGAGCCGACCTGTGGCGGGAGCAGATTGCCGATTTTATTGAAGAAGTAATTAAACAGCCCGTGGTGATCGCTGGCAATTCCCTCGGTGGTTACACGGCTTTGAGTGTGGCAGCCCTGCGCCCCGAAACAGCGAAAGGGGTAATTCTCCTCAACAGTGCGGGTTCCTTCACAGAGCTTAATCCGCCCCCGCCCCCCAATCCTCTCACCAAAATTATTAATCAAGGAGTGCGATCGCTCCTGTTGCAACCCTGGGCAAGTTTCCTGCTGTTTCAGTACGTCCGCCAAAAATCTGTGATTCGGAAAACTCTAGAAAAGGTCTATCTCGATCGCTCTGCCATCACCGATCAACTAGTAGAAGATATTTATCGTCCTTCCTGCGATGTCGGGGCAGCCCAAGTTTTTGGAGCGGTGTTCAAAAATCCCCAAGGCGAAAAAATTGATACTCTTCTTGCTCAACTCCAACACCCGCTATTACTCCTCTGGGGTGAGGCAGACCCGTGGATGCGATCGAGGGAACGGGGCGAAAGGTTCCGGCAGCACTACCCAACCCTGACAGAGTATTATCTCCAAGCTGGTCATTGCCCCCACGACGAAATCCCTACCCAAGTCAACGGCTTAATTCGAGATTGGCTCAGAACCCTGCTGTGAAGCCTATAATTAAAAAATTACTTAAAACAAAAACTATCTAGGTTTTGCTGATGCTGAAAATCTCCCACCAACATCTGCCCACCAGTGATGAATTACCAGATTCAGATGATACACCTGTGGATAATGAAGACCAGAACTTGCTCCCGAATATCTTGCTGTTTTTACTAGAGTATATCTGGAAAGACCGGGATAATTGGTTCTTTGGGGTGGATATGGGGCTTTACCACACCACGGGAGCAAACCCCAGAATTCCCGTAATTCCCGATGGTTTCTTGAGCCTAGGAGTGGAACGGCGCAAAGGAGGCAAGTCACGGGGCAGTTATGTAACTTGGGAAGAACAGAATATTTCCCCAACTTTAGTTATAGAAATAGTGTCCCAGACCTATGGCAAAGAATATGATCAAAAACTCAAAATTTATCGCCGCCTAGGAGTTCTGTACTATGTGATTTACAATCCTCACTTTTTCCAGAGAGATCGACATCTACCCCTAGAAATTTATAAGCTGCGTGAGGGGAATTATGAACTCCAGTCTGGGGAGCCATATTGGATGCCAGAGATTGGTTTAGGTCTTGGGCGTTGTGTACTACCGACGGATAAATTTCAGCGAGAGGTGTTGAGTTGGTTTGATGCAGGTGGCGATCGCTATCTCAATGGCGAAGAGGTAGAAAGGCAAAGGGCTGAGGCTGCCCAAAGGGAATTGGAAATGTTGCTCACAAGGCTGCGATCGAGGGGTATTGACCCGGAGGAACTTAATCTAGAGGATAGTCTAAGGAATGATCTGGGGGATGACTTGGCAGATAATCTGGAGAATCAAAAATAAGTTACAGGGCTGAAAATTGCGGGAAAATTTGATAGCTACCTGTAGTAGTAGTGGGGAATATCGGTGACGATGGCTATCTGGGGAATTATTGTGGGATCATTCAGGGGGGGCGATCGCCACCAAGGTAAATTCTCTAAGTTTCCAAGTCCTGAATATGCAGAAATATGTCACGATAGTTCAGGATATTCTTGAATGACTAAAAGAAGAACTCTTAGATTCCCGTGGTCTATCCTAATTTTATTTGCCTTTAATTAGCTGCCATCACCGGAAATTTTCTAAATCTTGCTATCGAAATTATAAGTAAAATGAAACCACAAGTTATTGAATTCAAAGTCGGCTCTCCTCTACAACGTTCTCCTAGTCCCGCTCCGACCCCAAATATCCCCAAGGTAGTTACAGACCCAGACCAACTCAATGATGCAATTATGGCGAGGTTCCATAGTCGCATCTACACTAGAGGCGAAGTTGTCCTGCCTGCCGTGCCGTCCCTTGTGGATTACTATGTCCAAGGGCTTTCAGAAATCTTTGTGGCGATCGGCAAACCCTTCACCCCAGAAGAGCTAGAAAACTTAAAAAATATTCTCCTACCCCAGCTACAAGCAGGATTCCGGGCTTCTCCCCATTCCAATGTCATTGTTCGTTATGACCCAAGCGAAACTGGCGGGATTACCTACAACGTTAGCTATGTGATCGCTTCCATGACTGACCAGTACAAAACTTGGGTAGAAACCAGAGAACCGCCCCTCTTTGGCTCCCATCCCGATACCAAATTACTCGAAGTCGCTAAATCTCTGCACCATCTACCCCAAATTAATATTTTAGACATTGGGGCGGGGACTGGTCGCAATACTTTACCCCTAGCCCGCATGGGTTACTCGGTGGATGCCCTAGAAGTCACTCCGGTGTTTGCAGAGCAGATCGAAGCGGCGGCAGCGGCTGAACAATTGCCAATCCGAGTTTACAATGCGGATATTTTAGGTCCCTTGGTACGCATGGCTCCAGCCTACTATAGCCTTGCTGTGGCGGCGGAAGTTGTCTCCCATTTCCGGGATGCGGATCAATTGCGCTTGCTGTTGGCAAAAATGTGTGATGGTTTACACTCCGGCGGTTTGTTTTTATTTAATACCTTCATAGCGATCGATGGCTACGAACCCGACCAACTCACCAGAGAAATGTCTGAAGTCAACTGGTCTACCATCTTTACCCATGGAGATATTGCCTACGCCATGAATGACCTGCCTTTGGAATTGATCGAAGAAATGCCTGTCTATGAATACGAAAAGGTAAATTTACCCCCAGAGGCTTGGCCGCCTACGGGTTGGTTTGATAACTGGGCAAATGGTCGAGATCTTTTCTGGCTCCCAGAGCAAAAAACTCCCATGGAACTACGTTGGCTACTATGCCGCCGCCTATAGATTTTAGATAAATTTTGAATGAATATGGAACGTATTACTGATCCTAAAGTACTGAGACAGGCGGCGATCGATCGCCATCAGCACCGTTTTTATTACAGTGGGCGGCTAGTAGTCCCCTGTGTGCCTAGCCTCTTGGAGGAGTACGTAGAACAGTTTCATCAGGTGTTCATCTCCCTTGGCAAGAAATTTGCGCCGCCAGAAATAGAGAATTTGAAAAATATTTTAAGCAATAGTCTTCAGGAAGGCTATGCTGCTTCTACCCATGCCAACCTAGTGTTGGAATACCAGCCGGAGTCTGCTAGTGGGGCTTTGGTCTATAAAGTATCTACGGTCATTGGTTCCGTGGCGGGGCAGTACCAAGGTTGGATCCAAGAACGAGAGCCGCCCCTATTCCGTCCTTTTCCTGATGCCAAGGCGATCGATATGGCTGCGAAACTAGGCGATCCTGCCCAAGTTAGAATCCTCGAAATCGGTCCCGGCATGGGACGAAATACCTTAGCTTTGGGGAGAATTGGCTATCAGATTGATGCCCTAGAAGTGACGGAGGAATTTGTGCAGCATATCCAGCAGGAAGCCACGCAAGAAGGATTAAATATTAATGCTCGTCAAGGAGATTTTCTCGATCCCTTAGTTAGATTTCCCCTCCAGACCTACGATATGGTCTTTGCTTCGGAAGTGATCTCCCACCTCCACAACCAAGACCAGTTACGCCTGATGATGGTGAAGGTTGCTGACTATCTCCGTCCGGGGGGCATATTTTTATTTAATACTTTACTACCCGTGGAGGATTATGTCCCAGATGAAACCGTGCGGCAGCTTTCCGTTGTCCACTGCTGTAGCTTATTTACCAAGCCAGAAATTCTCACCAGCCTAGAAGCATTGCCCCTGTGGTACATTATGGAAGAATCCCAGCTAGAGTATGAAAAAGCTCGCCAACCCCCAGAGGCATCGCTGCCAGAAAATTTGGGCTGGTTTGGTCTTTGGTCTCAGGGTGGGGGATTATTTTCTCTGCCTCCGGGACAGAATCCGCCGATCGAGCTATCTTGGATTATCTGCCAGAGAACCTAATCAATTATTGACCTATTTTCCATATTTCCTAGAATTATTGCTCAAAGGTTGATCACAAGTTAATCACAAAGTTTCAATCACAACTCCCTCTGGTTTTACCCATGCTAGATGGGAGATGTGGCGGCTTTTTGCGTATTCTCGAATGGCTGACTCTGATCGATCGCCCAATTCAATTTCTACCCGGACTAGATGTTCTGTACTCCGTAATTTTTGGGCATAGGTAAAAGCCTTTGTGGCTGTTGCTAAACTTGTGGGGATCACTAGCCAATCTACGGTGAGATCATCTTGGGGCAGGTTGGCAATAGCCTGTTGGAGATTTTCGATATCTAAGCAAAAGCCAATGCCGGGATCGCTCTGCCCTTGGGGATGGTATAAACCAAGGAGGCGATCGTATCTCCCGCCTTTACCGAGAACCTTGGGGCTGCCAGTCTGGG
>JAAUUE010000183.1 GCA_012031635.1 Coleofasciculaceae cyanobacterium SM2_1_6
ATTCAAAGTCCCCCTTTTTATAGGCTTTGCCTTCCCGTAGGGTAGGGGGATTTAGGGATCAAAACTTTTGCCACCCACAGTAAGACTTTTCAGACATCCTCTAAGGGACAATTAATAAGGTAGTTAGGGATTAATCTCAGGAACAGTCATAGGAAAAGATATTCATGAAAGGTAGTAGCAACTCCGCAACTGTCGTCTCTGGGTTAGCAATTTCTGTCCTTGCTTTGATATTTGAATGTCAATATGCAAGTATATAACTATACCAAACAAACAGAAATCTGAGTTTAAATTTTGTTTTTTCTCTCGTTTAGAGTTGCGATCGAGCCTACAATCCACAGAGCTATTTACTACTTATGATCACTCGGCAAAATTCACCCTTTACTTTCAGTAACTTCTGGATGCCTCTCCTGGATATCTTGGCTTTAGCAATGTGGGGAGCGTTGTTTTTGAAGTATTGGTTAACTGGAAAGTTGTATTTGCTAATTCATCCCAACTATTTTAGCCTAACGGTGATTGGTGGGATCGTCTTGATTTTGATTTCCTTGGGAAGGGGATGGCAGTTGGGGCAGCTATGGCGACAACAGTATCAAGGCAGGTCGATCGTCCCCCCGCCTCCTCAACACGTCACCCTGTTTCCTCCCGGTTGGAGCAGTAGTTTATTGTTGGCAACAGCGATTCTAGGTTTATTAATTACCCCCCAAGTTTTTAGCAGCCAAACGGCCATTCAACGGGGGATTGTCGAATCTATGACCATGACTCGATCGCGTCCCCAATCTTTTCGCCCCGCCGCCGATCCAGAAAATCGTAACCTAGTAGAGTGGGCAAGAACCCTCAATGTCTATCCAGAACCCGATGCCTACGCAGGTCAACGAGCCAAAGTCCAAGGTTTTGTGGTCTTCTCGCCAAACCTGCCCGCAGACTATTTTGTCATCTCCCGCTTTGTGCTGACCTGCTGTGCTGCCGATGCCTACCCCGTGGGCTTACCAGTCAAATTCACCGGGAGTCGTGATGCCTACCCCGCCGATAGCTGGCAGGAAGTCCGGGGCGAGATGATCACCGAAACCATTGGCAACAAAAGGCAGCTAGTCATCAAAGCAACAGAAATTACCAAAATCCCTCAACCCCAAAACCCATTCTTTTATTAACTTCTAGGGGCTAACTTCTAAACTCAAAAATCCAGTAGAATCTGAAAAAATCTCTTGGTATTTACGCCCATGAATCGCTTAATCTCTCCTCTACAACAGTTTTTCCTGACTTGGATTTTAGTGTTGATTACTGGTTGGTTAACCCTCAACTTGTTGGGCTATTTGGGAGAATTAATTAGTATTTTTCTCACGGCGGGGCTAGGGGCGTTTTTGTTAAATTTTTTAGTTAGCAAAATGCAGAAAGTCCTGCCTCGCAGCCTTGCAGCCCTCTTGGTTTACCTACTTGTGGGTGTGGGTTTACTGATCGTGGTGCTGACCCTAGTGCCTCCAGTGTTCAATCAGGGCAAACAATTGATTACCAACCTGCCAGACTTGCTAGAAAGCGCCCAGATGCAGTTAATTGAGTTTCAGAATTGGAGTATCCAACGAAATCTCCCCTTTGATGTCAATATTTTAGTTTCTCAGCTTTTGGCAAAAGTACAAGAGCGAGCTGAAGGCATTGCCAGCAAGGGATTTGGCTTAGTTTTGGGAACTTTTAATTGGTTTTTGGACTTGATTTTAATTTTGGTGATTTCTTTCTATATGCTGCTGGATGGCGATCGCCTCTGGCAAGGCATTGTCAGTATTTTTACCCCCAAAATTCGCGATGGCTTAACGGAATCTCTCCAGCGCAACCTCCGGGGATTTGTGGCGGGGCAGTTGCTTTTGGGGTTATTTATGGCAGTGAGTCTGAGTTTTGCCTTTTTCCTGTTGCGAGTGCCGTTTTTCTTGCTGTTTGCGGTGTTTATTGGCTTGATGGAAATTATTCCCTTTATCGGTGCTTCCCTAGGAATTGGGGTGGTGGTAATTTTGGTGGTGTTTATTGATTGGTGGCTGGCGGTGCAGGTGTTGGGGGTGGCGATCGCTCTCCAGCAAGTTAAAGATAATCTGATCAGTCCCCGGATCATGGGCAGTCTCACGGGTTTATCCCCAGTAATTATTTTTGCCGCTCTCCTCCTCGGCACAAAGATTGGTGGCTTACTGGGAGTAATTTTGGCGATTCCCCTCACGGGTGTGATCAAGAGTTTGGTAGAAATCATTTTTGACCCCACTCTGCCGCCCCAAACAGGCTCTTTTTTCCACAATCCCCTCGCCAGAGAAACCGTCATCACCAATGCTACTAATTCTGTTGATGATCTACAAACAGCCTCCGAAGATTTAGCTCTTTCCAACAATGATTAACTTGAATATGATTGATTTCAAATTACCGACAGACGTTAATCAACTTACGGAAACGACTTCCCAAGCTCTGGCACAACAGATAAAATGGCTGGAGATAACAAGTAATAATCTAGATAATAGTTCAGAGACAATTACTACTAGTTATGTTTACCAAAGACCCGATCGCTTCCTAACTAATCCAGAATTAGATCATCAATTAATAAATAATCTTGAATCTAATTATCCAATTTATCCGATCGTTCTCCTCCATGGTTTCGATAGTTCAGTCTTGGAATTTCGCCGCCTATTGCCTCTGTTGGCAAAGCAAATTCCTACCTATGCCATAGATTTATTAGGCTTTGGTTTTACAGAGCGTAAACTGCCCATCAATCCCGATCGCATCAAGAGCCATCTTTATAGTTTTTGGCAAACTCTGATTAATCAGCCAATCATTCTGGTGGGAGCTTCCATGGGTGGAGCCGCAGCGATCGACTTTGCTCTCACCTATCCCGGAGTTGTCCATAAACTAGTATTGATCGGCAGTGCTGGAGTTACCAAAGGTTCATCCTTGGGTAAATTTCTGATCCCGCCCTTGGGCTACATGGCAACCAGCTTTTTAGCAAACCCTCAAGTCCGCCAAAAGATTAGCATTAATGCTTACTTTGACCCCCAGTTGGCTTCCAAAGATGCCCAGATTTGTGCTGCCCTCCACCTGCAATGTCCCCACTGGCAGCAGGGTTTAATTAGCTTCACAAAAAGTGGAGGTTACGGGGATTTTAGTGAAAAATTGGAAAACCTAGAACTATCAACGTTGATTTTGTGGGGAGATCACGATCGTATTCTCGGCACGAAAGATGCAGTAAAGTTTTATCGCCATTTACCCCAAAGCCAGCTAGTTTGGGTAGAAAAATGTGGGCATGTCCCCCATCTGGAGCAGCCGGAGATGACGGCAAAGGAGATCCTTTTGTTTTTAGAAGAGAAATGAGTTTGCTATGGATTAGGTGAGGGGATTGATCATATCCAGCCCTGCAATTTTGAGAAAGTCACTGGTGTTTCGGGTGATTAGTGTTAAATGGTGGATGAGTGCAGTGGCAGCGATCGCCGCATCTGGTAACTTGATTTTGTGGTTTTTTCTGAGTTGAATCGTCTGTTCAGCAATATCGGAGGTTAGTTCTAGTTCATGTAGCCCAGAAAGAAATATTCTGGCTTGTTGTTCTTCGGCGGGGGTTTGATTAAAGCCGAGCAATTCGATTTTCGAGATAATCGAGTAGGCTCCTTCTCCAGTCAGTCCTTCAAGAATCAGGTCGCTACCACGCTGATTAAGGCTACCCCTGAGGTGGTAAATCAGGATATTGCTGTCGAAAAGATATTTCATAATCTTTTGGCTTACTCACCCCAGTCTAGTTGCCTTTGGGAGGCAAGTTGAGCATCAATTTCGTCATTAGTTTGGTGCTTCCAACTGCCTTGGGTCGATGCAAAAATTTCTTGAGGTAGGCGTTTTAGGGGTTGTTGAGAAGCAGGGCGATCGAGGACATCAAAACGGGTGAGAGAATCTTTGAATTGTTTGACGAGGTAATCAAATACTTGCCAACGTTCTGACTGGGTAAGTTCGTTGAGGCTGTGGAAGATTTGGTGGAGTTGTGGAGTCATGGTGTTGTTTCTCCAGACAAAGATAGAAAGATTTTGCTATTGTAACGTAGTTTGCTGTAGTTGCTGGGAGTGGCGATCGCCCTAAAACTCTTAAACCAAAACTCCTGCCATTTCCCTAATTCTATTTGCCCAGGTTTGAGACAAGGTGGAAATTTCCAGACGACTAGAATCACTTGCCCAAGTTGACCACCAATGGGTATGCCATCGAGACAATTGACGTTGTATTTGAGCTAGTTCAAAGGCGCTGTCTACATCTAAATCAATGGCTATCAGTTCTAAAAATAC
This sequence comes from Coleofasciculaceae cyanobacterium SM2_1_6, assembly GCA_012031635.1. Taxonomy (GTDB): domain Bacteria; phylum Cyanobacteriota; class Cyanobacteriia; order Cyanobacteriales; family JAAUUE01; genus JAAUUE01. The sequence continues at coordinate 4,281 of JAAUUE010000183.1, forward strand.
CTTACTTTCTCTAATAATCCCCAGTACCCCTTCCCCATTAGCCTCATCCAAACTGAGAGATGCCATTTGTAGAAAGTTCTGGGCTAATCGTTCAAGACGGACAGAAAGGCGATCGCACCGAAAGGCAATTTGTTCTACAGTCCAGTTATTCATAGACCTCCTAATAACTTGTAGATAATTTGTTTTACCTGTTCCCGAATCGTAGTATCTAAAATTTCCATCGCTCTATATTGTAGTCACCGTTCACCTATAATAAATGAATTATTGTAGGTCTAGGAGATTGAACTATGTCTCTCGTTGAGTTAATTCCTTTGGTCGTTAATCTGAACCAGTTAGATAAATTATCACTCTTCAAGCTATTAGCCGCCCAAATCCCAGACGCTGAACTACAAGCCATTTTTTCTGCCTCTGAGTATCCAGTTTGGTCGCCCTACGATGCAACAGAAGCTGCAAATATTCTGATGCAGATGATTCAGGATGACCAAGAAGCCTCAACCCATGCCTAGGACAATCGAGTTTTCATTTTTTGACGATGAAGCATTACCTACGATCCCCGTTATTCTGAGTCATGCAGGCTTTTCTGTCTCCGGGAATGCACTACTGGATACTGGGTCTACGGTCAATCTATTACCTTATGACATCGGGCTACAATTGGGTGCAATTTGGGAGGAGCAAACTGTCCGCATGCCGTTGGCTGGAAATCTCGCAACGGTTGAAGCAAGGGGTTTATTTGTGTCTGTTCAAATTGGGGATATGGAACCAGTTCGCCTAGCATTTGCTTGGACTCAAGCATCTCATGTGCCTTTAATTCTTGGGCAAACAAACTTCTTTCGAGAATTTGATGTCTGTTTTCAGAGATCGCAACGCACGATCGAAATTACTCGCTTTTAATATTGAGCTTAGTGAGGTTCAAGTTTTATATTCGGAAAGACGATCGCATTTATCACCCACGATCGCAACCTAACCCCTTCATTAGTTTAGCTTTACAAAAAGTGGCGGTTACGGAGACTTTAGTGGAAAATTGAGAAATCTAGAACTATCAACTTTAATTTTGTGGGGGGATCACGATCGCATTCTCGGCACACAGGATGCAGTAAAATTTTATCGCCATTTACCCCAAAGTAAGCTAGTTTGGATAGAAAAATGTGGGCATGTCCCCCATCTGGAGCAACCGGAGGTGACGGCACAGGAGATTCTTTTATTTTTAGAAGAGAGGAAAAACCTTAAACCAGAACTCCTGCCATCTCTCTAATTCGATTTGCCCAAGTTTGAGACAAGGTGGAAATTTCCAGACGACTAGAATCACTTGCCCAAGTTGACCACCAATGGATATGCCATCGAGACAATTGACGTTGTATTTGAGCTAGTTCAAAGGCGCTGTCTACATCTAAATCAATGGCTATGAGTTCTAAAAATACTTTACTTTCTCTAATAATCCCCAGTACCCCTTCCCCATTAGCCCCATCCAAACTAAGAGATGCCATTTGCAGAAAATTCTGAGCCAATCGTTCCAGACGTACAGAAAGACGCTCACAACGAAACGCAATTTGTTCTACAGTCCAATTATTCATACGCCTCCTAATAAATTGTGGATGATTTGTTTGACCTGTTTAACGATTGGCTTGAAGCACTTCGTTTATTCTTGATTAGTATTCTAAAATATGGACATTTTCCATTTACTGATAAATCTTTATCATCATTCCCTTTCCTGAATTTAATTATTTCAAATTGGTCGGGATTGAATTTATGTAAAAATGTTATTGGTACCCCCATATATCCTTTATAATCTATTGGTATGTCTTGTGTTTTATTAATATTAATTCCGTCATAATTGTCATATTTTGGATATTCATCTTCATTTCCAAAATATCTTTTTGTGAGTGCAATATCTTCATGACGTTTATAAGTATCTAGGTTAGTTAACCATAGACAATTGTTTGGAGAAACTATTCTGTTTCCTAAGCTATCAATCCGAGCCTCTGTGCCATATAATTCATAGTGTTCAGGAACAACAAAACCAGAAATACCTCTACCAAAATTTATTCCTAACCATGCTTTATTTTCTTTAATTAGTTTGAAAATTTCTTTATAGGTTATTGCATTAATATTACCAATTATCAAAAACTTTTTATCATATTTAACTAATTGAGCTACAAACTCTCTGAATAATGAAAATGGGGGATTAGTAACAACAATATCGGATTGCTTTAAAAGTTCAATGCTTTCTGAACTACGAAAATCTCCATCTCCATTAAAGTAAACAATGTTAGTTGAACTTGGTTTGTTTTTTTCACACTCCGTACCTGTGTATTCAAAGAAAAAACCATTTTCATCTTCTTCCGTATTAAATAAATCTCTTACTTGTTCTCTATAACAAGCCGTTATTAATTTTTTAAGACTTAATTCTTTGAAATTTGAAGCAAAATAATTAAAAAAATTACTAATTCGAGGGTCATCGCAATTGCAATAAACTACTTTATTTTCAAAATGAATTTTATAATGTTGCAACTCACTTTCTATGTCTGAAAGTTGTGTATAAAACTCATCACTTTTTGATTTTTTAGCTTTTTGTAATAATTCATTTGTTGCATTTCTTGTCATTTTCGACCTGTATTGTTTTAATAAATACTTTGTTTTTAATTATTTACTCTTAGTTATCTGATTAAATATTTCACTGCCTAATACTTGGAGAGAGGTTTTAGAAATTTCAAGCATAATATCAAACACTTTTTTGACATCCCATTTTTCACCATTTCCTTGTGTGTATATAGAAGTTGCTTGAAGCATTATTATCTTATCTTTATGCTTGATAAACTTATTTTTACACAAATTTGTATTAATTGGCATCCCATAATTTGCAGAAGTTAATCTATCTAATCTATTTAATACTCCTGAATTGTATTCCAGATTTACCATCCTTCCATCGGGTCTTTTAATTGAAATAGTTTCTGTTAAAAAATTTGAGCCTTCAAGAAATAAGACATAAGGGAAATGAGATTCAGATAACATCAAATTAGCGATTTCAGATATGTTTTTTATGCGACCTTTCTATTGCATTACCAGCAGCCATCAAGTCTTGATTATTATCCTTACCTACTAGTTTACCCATTTTGATATTTTCAATATCTCTTCCTTGATGTTTAGCTTCCGATACTAAGACGATTCTCCAATTACCGTTATCGTCTTTGACTTCGATTATTCCACCATCAGGTATAATACTTGAATTTGATACAAAAAGGGTTTGTCCTAATTCTGGGTCAATTTTCTTTAATGCTTCGTTTATTTCTTCTTTTTTTATGCTTCTTTTGTATTGAAAAGATAATTGAGGAAAATCCTCTTCAAGCTGTTTAATTACAAAATGTGAGATTTTTTCAACAGTTATGCCGTGTGATTTTGCTTCATCTCCAAATATACCAACTACACCTTTAGACTCTTTATGTTGGTTCGTCAATCTTTCTGATTGATTCTTTCTAGCCATATCATGCCTTTTTTTTGCTTAAATCTTTAACTTTCTGGTATGGATAATGTATGTATAACTTATAGTTATCTCACAAGTGCGGTTTTAATACTTTAATCACTGTATTTTACCGCAGTTTTAATGCAAACTAAAAAGTAAATCTTGATGAGGTTCAAGTTTTATATTCGGAAAGGCGATCGAATTTGTCACCCACGATCGCAACCTAACCCCTTCATTAGTTTAGCTTTACAAAAAGTGGCGGTTATAGAGATTTTAGTAGAAAATTGAGAAATCTAGAACTATCAACTTTAATTTTGTATGAATGAGGGGAATTTTCAGGAGCGAGATGGGGATTTGTTAGTAGGGCTGGGTGATCGCTACCAATACCAAAAAACTCTGGGCAACAAATCCGGGAGAACTACTATTCTGGCACTCGATCGACAAACAGAAACCCAAGTAGTGATTAAGCTCTTGACCTTTAGTGATGAGTTTCAGTGGGAAGATTTGCGGCTGTTTGAGAGGGAAATTCAGACCCTGCGATCGCTTGATCATCCCGCCATTCCCCAATATCTAGACAGCTTTGAAATTGAGACTAACCAAGGTAAAAGTATTGCCCTTGTCCAAAACTATATTCCTGCCAAGTCTCTAGCAGAATATTTAGAGGAAGGTAGGCAATTTGTGGAAGCAGAAGTCCGGGAATTGTTAAACGCCTTGTTGGATATTTTGGTCTATTTGCACGATCGCCACCCGCCGATTATTCATCGAGATATTAAGCCGAGTAATATTCTTTTGGGCGATCGATCTGGGCATAGCATTGGTAAGGTGTATCTCGTGGATTTTGGTTCTGTGCAAACCCTCGCCACTAGAGCCGGGCAGACAATGACCGTGGTGGGAACCTACGGCTATATGCCGCCTGAGCAGTTTGGTGGCAATGCTGTACCTGCCTCCGATTTGTATAGTTTGGGTTGCACCGTCCTGAACCTGATTACTGGCAGTCATCCCGCCGATCTGCCCCAACGAGATTTACAAATTCAATTTGCCCAAGAGGTAGACCTTAGCCCCCCATTTGATCCAATGGCTGCAAAAAGCTACCCATCCCAGCCTCGATCACCGTTTTTCTCAAGCCTCGATCGCTAA
>JAAUUE010000184.1 GCA_012031635.1 Coleofasciculaceae cyanobacterium SM2_1_6
GTGGCGGCAGCCGTCGACTATTCCGAAATTTACCGGGCGCGGACAAATTTGCAGAACGCGCTGGACGCTTCCGCGCTGGCTGCCGCCAAGCAGATGGCAGTGACCAATGACGAGGGCCTGCTCAAGGCCTATGCGCGCGACTTCTTCGATCTCATCATCATTGACGAAATCGAACAGTTCCACCAGCACCTCGGCGGTGATACCATGCGCGGCAGCGAACCAGAACGCGCTTACCGCGTGCTGCGCCAACTGGTGAAGGAAACACCGCACTTTCTGGGTATGGATGCACACGCCACCAATGTCTCACGGGATTGGCTGAGCGGGGTCTTAGGGGGGGACCAACACGTCACCTGCATCTATAATCAATACCGGGGCAGCAGGGGGCAGCTCACGCTGCATGACAACAAAGAGACCGCCATCAATACAGCACTGCGCCTGGCGGAAGAAAATCAGGGAGTGGTGGTGATCCCGACCAATACCCGAGGAATGGCAAAACAGCTTCACCATATTTTTAGTGAAGCATTGGGGGAAGCACATGTCTGCGTTATTCACGGTGGAAACTCCAATGACCAGGAGATTCAGGATTTCATCCGAACCATCAACAGTGCTATCAACACCTACAAAATCCTCATCTATCCAGAAGTAAGTAATTTCCATTCATATTAAGATTAATAAACGGGGATTAAAGATATAGAAAAATATGAAGTAAAACCTCATGAAAAAAAATAGTTGTATCATTTTTATTTTTAGCTCTAGTAGGATGTTCAGAGGGTGCTGTAATTTGTGCTGGAAAATCTTGTGATCGTGAAGGTGCTAGTTATAAAGGGCGAAAAATGTCCGGCTCACGACTAAGTGAAGGATATTTCAAAAATGCTGATTTTAGTGGTGCAGATATAAGTAACTCTAAACTTGACGGAGGTTACTTTGAGAATGCTAATTTTAGTGGTGCAAATTTAAGCAACTCTGATTTGAAAAGTGCTGATTTAAGAGATGCTAACCTTAGCAACGCCAATCTAACAGGGCAAATTTAACTGAGGAAGCCTATCTCAAAGGAGCCAATCTGAGTGAGGCAAACTTAACAGGGCAAACTTAAGAGGGGCAAGATTAGAGGAATCTGACTTGACTGGAGCAATTTTAACGGGAGCAGATTTAACAGGAGCTTTTTTAAATGATGTGAAAGGTATTGATTTGACAGGAGCAAAACTTTGTCGTACCCGAATGCCTGATAATTCTGAATCCAGTTGTCCCTAGTTACTAAATATTGCCAATTAAAACATTATTAAAATATCTATTTGAAGTTATGCCCCTAAATCGCCGTCATTTCTTACTGGGCAGCTTCCTGCTGGGAGGAGGAGGTCTAGCTGTAGTTGCCCATCAAGCTGTTTCTAGAAATAATTCCCTAACTCAACCCCTGACCTCCGCCACGCCTCTGCCACCACCAGTGGTGAATACAAGCACCAATGTCAGTGGAAATTCTGGTGCTGCTTCTCCAGAACCCAAGGTTAATAATCCGGCTCCTCCGGGTTTATTTGCCCCGGTGAAAAAAGATGTGCGGATTGTGGTGATTAGTGACCTGAATAGTAGCTACGGCTCCACTACCTACGACCCAGAAGTGATCAAGGCTGTTGAGCTAATTCCCGGCTGGCAGCCAGACCTCATCCTCTGTGGGGGTGATATGGTGGCGGGGCAGTCTCCTTCTTTGACCCCAGAACAAGTTCGTGCCATGTGGCAAGCCTTTGATGCCAATGTGGCGGCTCCCCTACGACAGGCTAATATCCCCTTTGGGTTTACCATTGGTAATCATGACGCGTCAGGTGCTTTAGGGGTTCGGGGACAATTTTTGTTTCAAGGAGAGCGGGAGCTTGCCACAACTTACTGGAACGATCCCCAACATAATCCGGGCTTGAAATTTGTGGATAAATACCAGTTTCCCTTTGCCTATACCTTTGAGCAAAATGACATTTTTTATCTCACTTGGGATGCTTCCACGGCAAAAATTACGCCAGAGCAGAAAGCTTGGGTCGAAAAAAGTCTAGCTAGTCCGGCGGCTCGGAGTGCAAAACTGCGGATAGCGATCGGGCATTTGCCTCTCTATGCGGTGTCTGTGGGTCGGGCAGAATTAGGGGAAATCTTGAGTGATGGGGAAGAATTGCGAGTCCTCCTCGAACGGTACAAAGTCCACACTTACATTAGCGGACACCACCACGCCTACTACCCCGCCCACAAGGGACAACTTCAACTATTACACTCCGGCATCCTCGGCTCAGGGCCCCGCCCCCTCCTGAATAGCAACCTCCCCACTTTCAAAACCCTAACGGTGATTGATATCGATCTAGGAGTTGGCGACACTACCTACACCACCTACGATATGAAAACCATGGGATTAGTAGATATCAAAACCCTTCCCCGCCTGATTCCAGGTCCCAATGGCACAATTCTCCGCCGGGACATAGAAGAAAGCGACCTCACCCCAGAGGAAAAATCCCTAACTTTCGTACCAAATTCTTAGATGTCTTGGAGCTAATCTTCAAAAAATCACCCCAAAAGGGGCGATCGTAAAATAAATAAATCTTTGTCTCGTCTCTGTTAACCTTGGCGGATAGTTTGGGCTGGCTGGTTTGTGGGGATTAAAGGTTTGTTGCCACTTACTACAGCAATGAGGAAGGCGATGATAATAATCCAGATAAGTCCACTCCAATCGCCAGAAAGACGCTTTTCTTTATCACACTTTAAGCAAACATATTTGTCTTCTCTCTCTACAAATACCCAGGGGCATTGTCTATCTTCGCAATCTTGATGACATTGTTTATGGTACATAAGAAGCTCCTTAATTTAGGGTTTATCAGCAAGGCTGGGCTAGAGGAGTTTGTAATTTAAGTTGGGGTTGGGGACGATGGAGCCAAAATACAGGTGAATGGAGGTGAAGCTCTCTAGAGGGGAAATATAGTGGGCTTCTGTGGTTAGCACATAGTCCAATTCTCCGGGATGAAGAATTTTATTGCGGTGTTCACTTAGGTATACATCATTTCCCTGTTGAGATTCGATGCAAAAAACCGAGTGCATACTTCTACCTTTCAAGCCAAAGATATAAGCAGGGATTTGGTTCCCGGCAGCATCCAAGTGGCGATGCACACGACACCCTCTCTCCCATTCCAACAGCAAAAGGCTAAGGCAGGGAAGGCGAATAATGCTAATGTACTTATATTCTGGGTCGTCTTTGAAGGCTGAGGAATTCAGGAAGACCTCCCAGTCCATGCCGAGGAAGATCGAATAAATTGCAAAGGTCTTTTGCTTTAGAGGCAATGCTTTTACCCATCGAAGTTGCTCAACTAGCTCGAACACTGATGATTCTGTCTTCTGAAGAGTTGCCATAGCTTTTCTCCTGCCATTAAGTTTATTGTGAGAAGAGTTAATTTCCCGACAAATAAATAAAGGTGATTACTTGGATTTAGCAGCAATCACCTAAATCTATCTACTAGGACGGGATATTTCCTTGGTTAGTCCTATGAGTTGGCGTTGGCTGGCGGCGAATTGGTGTTGGCGATGGTCTGGGACGGGTAACTGGGCGGACACGGGTAGTCGATCCAGTATTGGCAGATGCTTTGAAATAAGGGTTGCTACCAAGAGTAATTAGGTTAGCAGCCAGAAAAATCAGTGCATAATTTCTAGTGATGCGAGAGGGTTTGATTTTCATATGCTATTCTGAAGGGTGAAATTAATGAACAGTCGCCGGAAGGCGATTTTTTTTGCCCTTGCAATTAATGGTAGATAGTAACTCAAATACTTGCAAGTTTAAAAAACGGCAAAACCCTTGCTAGTAGCCACTTTCAGATGGGCGAAGTTCATAGTTATAGTGAATTTAATGCACTCCTCAATGATTATTTGTGAATTTACTCGTTTTCATAGAGAAATCAATATTTTTATTCATTAAAATTCCTATAATCAGTAGTCATCAATAGAAATAATTCATTACTAGCAAGACAAAAACAATAATTCTAATCGCCGGAAACTTTATAACTATTTACAAAGCACTGATTTGTATAAGGTGATTTCATAAATTGCAGAATAAATAGTAATCAAAATATTGACTAAAAAATACGTCATGGAATATTATGCAAATCAATGAAAGCATTTACTTAGAAGCACTTACAATCTGCATTCACTATTTTTATGAGTTTATTTAGTTATTTAGTGAGTTTACTTTTTATGACAGATAAATTATTATTTCCGATAGCTTTTTGTTGAAATTTCTGAAATCAATAGGTATTAACTGAAGACTCTATTATCAAATAATTAGAAATTATGAGTAAGGGCAGAAAATCCTATGAGTATTAATTCATCAAAGTTTACATAAAGCATTGCTAGACACTATTACTAGGCACTAAAATATCGAATATGGACACCTCTACAGAACCAAGTCGGCTTGAATACCTCTCCAAGACAGAGCTTTCTGTGTTGCGGGGATTGCTTACGGGAATGTCTGACAGCGAAATAGCCCAATCTTTAGGTACTGGACGGAGCAAAAATCCTAAAAATATTGTTGCTAAACATATTTCCCAGATTGTTGATAAATTGGGGTTGCGGGACAATGGACAGCAGGGGAAACGACCAAGGTATAGGGAGAAGCTGAAAGAGCAGATAAATTTAGAGGCGGTGGATGATGTTTTGAGAACAAAGTTTAGTTCTGAGGGAGCCTTACCTCTGATTCACTCAAATAATTTGCCGCCCCTAACAAAAACTATTCCCTTAGACGATCCTCGTTATATAGAACGAGAAGCCGATCAAAAATGTTTTGCTATTTTGCAAGAGGGAAGCACTCGCCAAGATTCTCGTCCCCTAATCCGGTTACGTTCTCAATGGGGTATGGGGAAGTCATCCTTACTAAGTAGACTGCATCGAAAGTTGACAGAGAAAGGTTATATCGTCGGTCGAATAGACCTGAGTGATACCGCAGCTTTTGAGAATGCAGCTTTTGAGGATTTTGATCTGTTGATGAGGCGACTGGCTGGGGCGATCGTGCGTTCCTTTGCTGAACAACTTGACGAATTAGATTTTCCTAAACTAGAGGATTATTGGAAACCAAATGCTGCCTCTGCTCAAAATGCTACCTCCTACTTAACCGAAGCCTTTGGGATGATTTCAGGTCATAAGGTTTTGCTGATTGATGGTTTAGATCGGGTCTTGGGGAAAGAAGAAACTCAGTTGCCTCTGTTTGATTTGATTAGGTCCTGGAATGAGAACAAGTTAAAGCTAGTGGTAGCCAAAAAGCCCATAGTCTATCCAAGTATGGTGCTTGCCTACTCTACCGAGCCTTATCCAGCTTACGGAGTGAAGGGTTCAGTATTGCAAAATGTGGGGACAGTGGTAGAGTTAAAGGAGTTTACTACCAAAGAAATTGAAGCCCTTGCTAGTAAGTATAGAGTGAGAATCAGCAAAGAGCAGATAGAGCAGTTGATGAAACTGGTGGGTGGGTTGCCAGCTTTGGTTAACTATGCCCTACATGATTTCAGCCATAACTCTAGAAATCAAGCCATAAATTTTAACGCTTTTGAGGAATATTCTACTCAGACGAATGGCATTTTTTGGGAGCATTTAGCTCAACATTCAGCAATGCTAGAAGAGCATCCAGTGTTATTAGAGAATTTTAAGAAGATACTGAGAGGAGAAACCTGTGCAGATGAATGGTCAAAATTTCAACTGGATAAGGCGGGGTTGATTACTATTAACGGCAAGGAAGTGAAGGTGAAGTGTGAACTTTATCAAAGATACTACGCTCGGAAATTTTCTGTGTCAACTATGGGAGAAAGTCATGAATAGTTCAAACCGAGAAATCAGCGACTATCGTGTGGAGGGAGGCTGCCTAACTCTCCTTGACCCCTACGTTGAGCGGGCGGCTGATACTCAACTGTATGAGTTTGCCCAGTCAGAATCCAGAAGTTTGGTTTGCTTTGTCCTTGCACCCCGCCAGATGGGAAAAAGCAGCCTGATGGTGCGGACTGCTGACAGATTAACCACCAACGGGCAGATATGTGTGCAGATCAATCTCCATCAATTAGGAGAAATAGATGCGGAATCTACTCTCTACTATAGCTTCTTGGTAGAAATCATTAATCAACTAGATGATAGCCTCAAAACTGGTCTCTACGACATCCTCAGCCGCTATTGGCAAAATGACCCTAACTTGGCTCCACCCTTGAAATTCAAATACTTTCTAACGGGGGAAATCTCACCTCGTCTCCCAAATAGCCGCCTCATCTTGTTCGTTGATGAAGTCCAAAATTTGCTGGCTTGGGAATTGCAGTCTAGTTTCCTTGCCTTTATTCGGTCTTTAGCTCAGGTGGAGATCAATGCTCCGGTAAGTAATATCCGGTTTGTGCTTTTGGGAGTTGCTAAACCCTCAGACCTGCTAACTGGTAACACTATGGCATGGAACCTAGGGGAATTTATTGAACTAGATGGTTTAACTGGAGATTGTGAACCTCTACAGGCAGGACTTAAAAAAGTTAGTGAAAACCCTACTCAAATTCTCGAAAGAATTGTACACTGGTCTGGAGGGCAACCGTTTCTCACGCAGGTACTGTGTCATCTGGTAGCTACTACTAGTTCTTCGTTTGATACAGCAGATGTAAACCAGCATATTGATAGACTAGTTAAAAATAAGGTAATTGATAACTGGCAGCAAAATCTCCGGCTGTCCCTTCATTTACCAACGATCGAAGACTGGTTTATGAATGTGGAACCTAGTCAAAAGAGACAAAAACGACTAGCCCTAGAAATTTATATCAATCTCTTGCAACAGCGATCGGTTAGTTTTGAGAGGAGCAGTGTACCGCAATGGGAATTACTCATCTCAGGTTTAGTCAAAAAAGAGGGCAACCAGCTAACCATCCGCAACCCGATTTATCAACAAATATTCGATCGAACTTGGGCAGAGAGCAAACTACCACAACTACAGGAGGATACAAATATGCCAGATATCAACACCATCTACAACCGCCAAGTTTTCATCGTAGTCGATCAGAGTGCTTCCATGAGAAAGAAAGATGGGGGCGACAGAACTAGGTGGGAACGACTCCAAGAGGAGGTAGAAGGGGATTTATCAGTGATTCTTGATAAGAAGGATCCATCGGGGCAAAAGATTTGTGATTCTGTTCGAGCAGCTACCTTTAATGTTAAAGGCAAAGAACTAGAATATAGAGAATTGGATACTGTTGATCAAGTAGCCGATCTCTTCTATGAAAATGAACCCTTTGGGACTGCTAATATTACTTCTGTTTTAAAGGGATTAATTGATCTCTGGTTTGATGGCAGAGAGTTAATCACTAAAGAAGATGTGGAAGCTGGCAGGGCAAAAGCTGCTTTGTATATAATTTTTGTCGATGGGCAGGTCGACGACGCGAAAGATTTTGAAAATCTGATTCGAGATACTGCTAGAAGAATTGATGATCACAGAATTGTTAAATTTGTTATTATCGGACTTGGGGATGAGGTTTCTAATGTTCGTTTCTTTGATGAATTTGATATCAATAAACGACCAACTGGGGGACGCAAACTTGATGGCAAAAATGAATACAAGCCATTATTTTATTTGGCTACAGGTGCAGAAGCAAATATTGGAGTATTTGAACTGAAGGAAAATATCCGTGGAGGCAATGACTTTATTAAGCTCTTAGAAAGACAAATTAAAGGCGACCCTGCAAATCGGAATAATGTTCGCAAAGGCTTTACGTTGCCTCTAGATGTATTTGATGCTTAATGACTGGATGCCCTACTGATATTTAGGTTAATAGTTAAGTTACTCTCTCAATCATAAATTGCTCTCCAATCAAAGGAGGGCTTTTTTATCAGATGTAGCTGTTCCAGTTGGTTGTTTAGGGGCTTTTCTGGAGAGGGAATATCTGGCAGAGTGGACTGGTGGGGAAATTTGACATTTAGTTAAACTACGGTTAATCTATCGAGATAATGTATTAATTTGTAGATTAAATTGGGATCTTAACTATGTACTCTCTAGCAGCCCCTCCCCCCATATTACGGCAACACTTTGGTCGTCGATCGTTTCTCCCCAGTAAAGAATCCACAGTCTGGCGGATTGAATCGGGTTTAGTGCGGACTCAAACATGGCTAGAAGATGGCTCAGTGATTACCCTAGGCTTGTGGGGTAAAGGCGATGTGGTCGGTCAGAGTTTATCTGTGGTGGAACCCTACCAGATGGAATGCTTGAGCAAGGTTGAAGCCTCACCCATCACCGACTGGCAGCAGGATGCGAACATTTGGCGATCGCACCTCCAACAACACGAAGGATTTTTATTGCATGATATTGCTCTAAGGCAAAGGGTTACTAATCCAATTGGCAATGTCTTTGATTACGGTTTCGGAGACATGGCTGGGAACTTGGTATTCGGCGGGGCTGGGAGTGCCTGTCCCGGAGATGAAGAGATGGTTTAGTTGGGGATAGCTTTTGAGCGTGGTGTTTGCTCGATCGCCTAGGGCTGTTTGCCAGCCTTGAAAATCTGTCATGGTGACTTGATAGTCCCGTTCTCCTTGGAGAATTAGTAATCTTTGGGTTAAACTTTGGGCAGCGATCGCCGGATTATAGCCCCGTAAGTCTTGCCAATAGCTAATAGGTGTTCCTAACAAAAGTGTATCTGCTGGTAACTCATCCCAAGTTGCATTTTTAATTACCTCTGTCTGTTGCCGAATGCCATCCATTAACTTTTGTTCTTCCGGTGTCACTGTACCATCTAGGTTGACTAGGTAGATAGTTTGCTCTAGGAATAAATCTGCAAAGGGGCGAGTCGGGGCTGCGAGGGCGATGAGTCCGGCGATTTGGGCATCCCTCGCTCCAATTCTGGGAATAACTAA
>JAAUUE010000185.1 GCA_012031635.1 Coleofasciculaceae cyanobacterium SM2_1_6
AAAGTCCCTCTCCCTAGAGAGAGGGATTTAGGGTGAGGGTCATGATTCACGCAAGAGGTCTATTAAATTAACTAAATTTACTTAATGCTAGCCTTCCCGCCAGCTTCTTCAACTTGCTTCTTAACATCTTCAGCAATTTCCTTCGCTACGCCTTCTTTTACAGCCTTGGGAGTAGATTCTACGAGGTCTTTAGCTTCCTTCAAGCCCAAACCAGTGATAGTCCGGACAACTTTCAGGACAGCAATTTTCTTGTCAGCAGGCACTTCATCAAGGATGACACTGAATTCGGTTTGCTCTTCTACTTCCTCTACAGGGGCAGCAGCACCGCCAACAGCAGCAACCATCATGCCACCGACGGGAGCGGCAGCACTCACACCAAAGGCTTCTTCGATTTGCTTAACTAGCTCCGCAGCTTCTAACAAAGTTAGGGATTTCAATTGGTCAAGAATAGTATCTGTAGTTGCAGACATGGATTAGCTCCTTAATTAGTTTAAGTTTAGTTATTAGTTTGATTGGTTAGTTCTAAGAGATTTCGTCAAGATTTCATCAAGATTTTGCCCCTCAGAATTTTGGAATTTAACGATTTGGTCTGGAGTTTGGTAGTCCCGGAAATAGAAACATCATAGAACTATTCTTTCTCCGACACTGCCTTGATTCCCCGAGCCAAGGAACTGGGAACTTCGTTGATAGCGATCGCAATTTTCGCTGCCAAGGAATTGATAGCTCCAGCCACTTGCCCCATCAGTTGTTCCTTAGAAGGTAGTTCGCTGATGGCTTTAATTTGGCTTTCGTTCAAAGCCTTGCCTTCCATGACCCCACCTTTCAGTTCGGTCTTTTTGGTGGCTTTTTGGAATTCTTGGTAGGCTTTGATGGCTCCGGGAATATCTTCTTTGGTTAACAGCACTGCCGTTGAACCTTTGAGAAATTCCTCCATTGGTTGCCATGTGGGGTTGTCTTCGATCGCAATTTTCATTAGCGTATTCTTCGTCACCTTACACACGGTGCCTTTGGGCAACAACTTCCGGCGCAGATCAGTGATTTCTGCCACTGTCAAGCCTTGGGGGTCGATAACCATCGCCATTTGCGCCTGACTCAAGTTTTCCTTGAGGTCTGTGATCACCACTGACTTTTCGGCTTTTGATTTACCCATGTTTCATTTCACCTCCTACGAGTTTAGATTTTTAGATCAATTGGGAAAATCCCTTACCAACATCCCGCCCCACCACCACAAAAAAATACCCCAGCTAGATTGCCGGGGGTGACTTAGATATCCCTAGGCACTAAGCCCAAGGCATCTTGGTTTTGGTCACTAACCTCGGCAGGATTTTTCAGTAAGCTACCCCTGCTGTCTTTGGTATTACCTATTCAGTTGTTAGTTGTTGCTCATCAATTTTTAATTTGTTGATCAATAATTATTAACTTGGGGATTAACTTATGAATTTGTTTCCAGTTCAGGAAAGTTAAGCTAAAAACCAAAGAATGCAGGGGCAGCTACCAGAAATTATCTAAGCTGCATCAGTTTGTTTTAAGTCCCGGAGGGCGGTGATGTCTACTTCGATCGCAGGTCCCATCGTCGCAGAGACATACATTGTCCGCCAGTAACGACCCTTGGCTCCCGAAGGACGGTTCCGGTCGATCGTATCCTGAAGAGCCTTGAGATTTGTCAGTAAGTCTTCAGCACTAAAGGCAGCCTTGCCAAACATCACGTGGACAATCCCCGTGCGGTCAGCCCGGAATTCTAGTTTACCAGCTTTGAACTCACTAATCGCCTGGGCAATGTCAAAAGTTACGGTTCCCCCCTTGGGCGAAGGCATCAACCCCCGTGGACCAAGCATTTTCCCTAATTTTGCCACCTGGGGCATCATATCTGGGGTGGCAATCAACAGATCAAAATCCATCATGCCTTTTTGAATCTGGTCGATCAATTCTTCCGAACCCACGATATCTGCACCAGAGGTGCTGGCTTCGTTCACTTTTTCCCCCCGGGCAATCACGGCAACCCGGATAGTTTGTCCCGTGCCTTTGGGCAGCGTCACCGTCGTTCTTAGTTGTTGGTCACTATATTTGGGGTCAATCCCTAGACGAATATGGGCTTCTGCCGATTCTGGAAACTTGGCTGTAGCGGTTTCCTTCAGCAACTCTAGGGCTTCTAGGGGAGCATAGGGGCGAGGCTCTACTTTTTTCTGTAGTTCCCCTAGGCGTTTCGATACCTTTTTGGTCATAATTTAACTCCTTGGGGTATTAACGAGAGTCTTCTCTCCCCCACTTAATGAATACTTTTAGTTAGGTAGCTTTATCTAGTCAGCGATCGCAATGCCCATATTCCGAGCCGTGCCTTCTACAATTTTCATTGCCGCTTGAATATCATTGGCATTGAGGTCTGGCAATTTGATATTAGCGATTTCTTGCAATTGGGTACGGGTAATTTTGCCTACTTTCTTTTTGTTCGGCTCGTTAGAACCCTTATCAATCCCCGCAGCCTTGATTAATAAAACCGAAGCTGGCGGAGTTTTGAGGTTAAAGGTAAAGCTCCGGTCTTCAAATACCGAAATCTCTACCGGGATCACCATTCCCGCTTGATCAGCAGTTCTCGCATTGTATTCTTTTACAAATGCCATGATATTCACCCCATGCTGCCCCAAGGCGGGACCCACTGGAGGTGCTGCTGTTGCTTTGCCAGCATTAAGCGCCAGCTTGACGATAGCTACAACTTTCTTTGCCATTTTATTTTGCTACTCTATCCTTGTTTCTGTACTTGATTAAACTCTAGTTCCACTGGCGTATCCCGCCCGAAAATAGAGAGTAGGGCTTTCAGTTTACCCCGTTCTGGGCTGACTTCGATCACCTGACCTTCAAAATCTTTGAAAGGACCCGCCAGCACCAAAATTTTGTCCCCGATCGCCATATCGATCTTGACTACCAGTTCCTGTTCCTCTGCCTGTTGGAAGATGCGCTCCACTTCTCCCAAGCTCAAAGGTAAGGGCTTGACATGCCCCCGCCCCCGCCCAAAACGGCGTTTCTGCTCTGCACCCACAAAGTTAATGACGTGGGGCGTATTTTTCACCACCTGCCAAGCATCATCATCCATGATCATCTCAATTAAGACATAGCCGGGAAAGACTTTTTCTTCATTGGTGCTGCGAGAACCATCCTTACGGATTTTCACCGTTGGAGTCTGGGGAATTTGGACTCGGAGAATCCGATCGGCGACATCCAAGGTCTGCACCCGTTGCTCTAGGTTTGCTTTCACTCGCTTTTCACAGCCGGAAGCCACTTGGACTGCATACCAGTGAGGGGAGCGAATCTCCTGATCAGGGGCAGAAGATTCTGGAGATTCATCAGTTACAAAGCTCATAGAAATACCTTACCCGCCATCCACACAAACAATTTATCTGCCAAGTAAATCAACGAAGCAGAAAGCACAACCATTAGCACCACCGCAACCGATTCACTGATCAATTGTTGACGGCTTGGCCAAACTACCTTACTTAATTCATCCTTGGACTCTTGGACAAAATCAAGGGGATTAAACTTGACTTTTTCTGCTTTCGCCTCGGCTACAGGCTCGATTTTTTTATTCATAGTGCTGATTTATAACTTTTAATAAAAGTTTGTCTATCCAGATTTGTCCCAGATCTACTGATCATTTCCAGAGTCCTCACAAAAAGTTTTGACCAAGACATGGAGCTAGAATTTGCATTCCACCGTTCCCATTGATTAGCAGATTTATAACCTAGCTTTACCTGACGCGCCCTAGAGGACTTGAACCCCTGACATCAGGTTTTGGAGACCTGCGTTCTACCAACTGAACTAAGAGCGCCTATCTTTGGCTGAAATTATTTATTCCAGTAATAATAGTTTAGCCTAAAAGACGCTAAAAGACAGCCGATTTTGGATATTTCTGGAAGATTTTTAAGAACAGCTAGAGACTGCGATCGAATCTCTGCTTCAAACGGGTAGCCTTGCCCACGCGATCGCGGAGATAATACAACTTCGCCCGGCGGACTTTGCCCCGACGAATAATCTTCACACTATCAATCCGGGGAGAATTTAGTAGAAATACTCTTTCTACACCTACACCCTGAAATACCCGACGCACAGTAATTGTTTCATTAATTCCCCCATTGCGGCGGGCAATTACCGTACCTTCGTAGGGCTGGACTCTTTCCTTTTCACCTTCAACAATCCGCACCCCAATCTTGATCGTATCACCCACATAGATAATGGGCAGGTCTGAGCGTATCTGCTCCGCTTCAATCGAGCGAATAATTTCTTGGGCTTTCATAAAAATAAACCTAAAATTCAAACCTAAAATTCACAGTCTTCTATATTATCATCTACCTTGTCAAAAGTAAAGGCAGAGTTGATTTCCCTTAGTTCTAACAAATTAAAACTATTTGTAAGGAAATTACTCTGCCACTTTAGGTGTGAGGGAGGTAAGGCTTTAACTGCCCATAAAGAATTAGCAGCTAAAGAATCTTTACCTAGAATCTGAAGGTGGTTCTGACGCTACCGACGTATACAGTATCCCGGTTGGTGTCACCATCAGGACGGAAGACTGCAAAGAAGCCGGGGGTAATGTCAATGTTGTCATTGATATTAAATCTGTAGAACACTTCAGCGTGGTAAGGAGTAGCAGAGTTACTTACTGTTCTTCCTCCGCTCAACTGGACTCGACGGGCAACGGGAGGAACACCAAAGACGAAGCCCAAGGTGCTACCGGGTGTACCCACATCACGAATAGCAAGGTTCAAACCATAGCTCCAAACATCAGCTTTTTGGAATCTGAAGACTTCGTTGATCACGTTGGAGTAGTTGACAAAACCACCGAGGGCAATCTGGGGGCTAAAGCGGAACGTAGCATCAAATTGGTAGTTGTTAGCAGTATTTTTACTCTCACCGGAGCCAAAGGGATCTGCTGCCAAGAAAGTACCAAAACCAGCATCAACAGCGTTACCGTAGGTGTTGGAGTAGGTGAAAGCCGCTTGGAAAGGATCGCTGTCTACTGCGATCTGCCCAATTGCTGCATAACCACCATTAAACAAACCACTGCCGGGCGCAGGATTGTTAGGATTGTTGGCAGTATAACCTAAGGCTACATTGAATATCCCGACGTTACCCCGGAAGCCAGCACCACCGCCGCCACCAATGCCGAAGATAGGACGGTTACCACCGAAGTTGGATATTGCATCACCAGTGGGGTTAAAGTTTAGGGCAAGATTATCATCATCTAAATCTAAACCTACAGTCCCCACAACAAATCTAGCTCCAGCAACAAAGGGAATATTGATGCCATCACTGAATAACAAACGACTCAAGCTAAAAGCATTGCCATTGTTACCTTCAATATTCAGAGTAGTGTTTTGAGTTCTAGTTTGGTCTGTAAAAGCAATTAAGTTCCGAGCTTGGAGTCTAGTCCGTAAAAGTGCGGTTGGGGACAAGGCAGTGTTGAGGTTCAACCGGACTCGATCGCCAAAGGTGACATTACTGTTGGAACCAAGGGTGACAGAGCGACCACCAGTGTTGACATTCAAGTCACCGTTGAAGGTTTGGGACAGTTGCATTACCGCTTCTCCGCGCAACTTGGTAGTAGTGGAGAATTGGCGTTGCTCTAGGAGGCTAACCCGACCTTCCAGAGAGTTGACTCTGGTTCCCAAAGCCGCTAATTCAGTCCGGAACTCAGTAACAAGACGACGAATCTGCTCCAAATCTGCGGGAGTTACTGTTTGACCGCCACCAGTACCGGGGAGGAGAGCTTCAATCCGGCGTAAGCAAGCATTCAAACCAGCTGCAAATTCAAACCGAGTCATGGCGCGGTTCCCTTGGAAAGTTCCATCGGGGTAACCAGCAATACACTGATAGCGTTCAACTAGGTTTCTCAGAGCTTCAAAAGCCCAGTCTCTGGGAGAAACATCCCGGAGTTGACTGATGCTGGTAACTTGGGAGTTAGCTTCACCCTCAGCAGTGTAACGGTTTAGTTGTCTCAGGATGTCACCACTGTCAACAGTTGTTTCGGCAGCTATGTCAGAGCTAGGAGTTGCAGTTTGAGTAACTGAAGGAGAACCAAGAGTTACTGGTGCAGTAGGTAAATTTAAGATTGTGGTAGAAGTTTCGGGGGTAGCAGGGACAGCTGCAAGTTCTACAGGGGCTGCTACAGTGCTAACACTAAAATTGGTAACTTCGGTAGTAGCAGTTGATTCGGTCTGAAGAGCGATCGCTTCAGGGCTTTGGGCGGCATAGGCACCACCAGCCATGAGTACTGAAGCACCTAAAATAGCAGGGCTAACCTTTAATAGGTTAAATAAAGACTTTGACATTTTAATCATCCTCACACTTAGTTGAATTAGAGCCTAGAGTCCCAAATCATTGGAACTGCACAGAAGATTTCAACAGATTTTCACCCATCATACCCCAAGTTGCAAATTCTGAAAAGGTTATTTAGAAAATTTTCTAGCAAAAGAGCCTTCCCTTAGAGAATAAATCTTTAAAGGAAGGCCATATTTCTCAGGCAGTTATCTATATCAGAAATCTAGAAGCTAAAGGTCGTCCGAATTGTCCCGACATAGACAGTGCCGTTGTTTTTGTTGTGTTCTGGGTCAAACACAGCTAGGACTCCGGGTGTAATGGCAATGTTGTCACTAACTCGAATCCGGTAAAATGCTTCCAAATGAATAGAAGTATCAAAGTCACGGTTTCGGCTATTGCGAATAAAGCCAGCTCTTGGCGGCACCCCAGCCACAATACCCAGCAAGTTACCTCTTGCTCCTAAGTCGGGGAAGGTTGCTTGAACTGCATAGTTCCAGATTTCCGTCTTTTCCTTAAAGACGCTGCCTTCATTGATGGCATTGGTATAGCCTACCCAGCCAGAAAGAATAAAGTTGGGACTGAAGTTATACCGAGCTTGAATCCCGTAGGCATTAGCAGAAGTCCGACTACTACCATAGGGACGGTTGGCGTTGGTGCTGCCGGTACTGCCAGAAACAGCTCCAGAAGTGCCTAAATAAGAATTAGCGTAGGTAAAGGCAATTTGTCCTTGGGGTATAGGTGTAAAGGTCAGTTGACCGTAGGCAGAGTACTGGTTGTTGAACAAGCCCCCTGGTGATGCGGGGTCGTTAGCACCGCCGCTCCCTGTAGGAACTAGGTAACCAGCAGTTAGCCTGACTTGAGGGACAATGGGATAGTCGATAGTAATACCCGCACCAGAAGGAAGGCGATAAATGGGGTTGTAAGCACCAAAGCGAGAAATCGCTCCGCTACCACTAGAGTCGATCGGACTCAGGTTAATCCCACCATCATCTAGAGCGTTACCTTCTGTGGAAATGTAAACATTACCAGCTCCGATCGGGAAGCGGTATTGCAATATGGCGAGGTTGATTTCATTGTTGCCACTGCCAGAAAAGTTCAAGGTAGTCATGTTTGTCCCCGTTACAGAAGAGCTAAAAGAGGTGATGTTTCTAGCTTGTAAGCGAGTTAGGAGTTGGTCTCGTCCAGTGAAACTGGTATTCAGGTTTAATCGGACTCGATCGGCAAAGATCAAGTTAGTATTTTGTCCGGGACGATTAGTAGAGGGTGGAGTGGCTCCGTTGGCAAAGGCTCGATCGCCAAAGGTATCAGCCAAAGCAAAAATAGCCTCTCCTCTGAGCTTGGTGGTAGTAGAGAACTGCCGTCCTTCTAGGGTTGTCACCCGACCATCGAGGGCGGTCACCCGTGCGCCAAGGGCTGCTAATTCTGCTCGAAACTCAGTAGTTAAACGACGAATAGCTTCCAAGTCTGCGGGGGTTACTGTTGTACCGCCGCCAGTGCCAGCCAGCAGGGCTTCAATCCGGCGGAGGCAAGAGTTTAGTCCAGCGGCAAATTCAAACCGGGTCAAGGCTCGATCGCCTTGGAAGGTTCCATCGGGATAACCTTGAATACATTGATAGCGCTCGACCAGATTTCTGAGAGCCTCAAAAGCCCAAGCCCGTGGAGAAACATCCCGGAGTTGACTGATGTTTGTCACCTGCCCCATGGTCTCAACTTCGTTGTTGTAGTTCTCAATTTGTTGGAGAGCTTGACCATTAGCATCAGTAACTGGCTCGCTAGCTGCTACGCCGGGATTGACTAAATCAGAAACATTAACCTCGTCAGCACTCAAGGCTAAGTTAGCACTAGGGGCTGGGGTACTAGCAACAATTTGGCTAGGAGCGGGAACTGAAAATGCTAAAGGAGTGGTGCTGACTTCGCCAGTCACTAGAGGATTTACCTCAGATTCTCCCAAATTTGTCTCAACAGCACTAGCCCCACTAGCTAGGAACAAAGAAGCTCCTAAAATAACTGGGCTGACTTTTGCAAGTTTCCAAAAATTATTTGTCATATATATTTACGTTGTGTCCTCACACCTAGATTAAACCTACACAAACCACACTTTTGATATCCTCACCGGGTTGAAGCTACAGTGATTTTTCACCAAGCACCACTCCCAAAAGGAATTTACTCTGAACGGAATTAACGCTTCAATACGTGTAGTAACCTACTAGTAGGGCTTACACACTCTCCACATCTGCTCCCTGTCTCCCAATGCCCTCCGGCACTGCCATCCCCTAGTATTAGTGGGGCAGTACAACTTCAAGCAAATTAATAAAATAATAATTGCAAAAATTGTACGCCTAACTACAGCACTTTGGCAGAAAATTTAATTATTGAGAATTTCTCCCATAAATTATCACTCTCTAGCATTTCTGCCAAGATACTGAGAATACATTTTTGAAAATTAAAAATTTACCCATGGTTTTTTTCAATGGTTCTTAGGGCGATTCTCAATAGTCCTTTTGCGTGAATAAGGAAAAAG
>JAAUUE010000186.1 GCA_012031635.1 Coleofasciculaceae cyanobacterium SM2_1_6
TGGCACTATTCTTAATTGTCCAACCTAGACTAATTTTCCAAATCAAGCCCCATCTTTTTGCTTCTACAGGGTCTTTGGTAGTACGATACTTTTGTTTAAGTTCGTGGATAGGAAAATGTGTGGCTAAGTAGGCTTTTTTAGGCATCAGTATTTTCTCCATAATTAACTTCATCTTATTAGAATACTAACAAAACCGGATTTGGTATCACCCGCCTGCGGCGGGTGAAATCACCTACCAGAAGCAATCTAATTTAGAAAATGATTTAGGATCGCTATATAATCGATTATTAACAGGAACATTCCAGAGAAAAAGAAAGGCTAAATCTTCACACTTTCTTAGTTATTTTGGATTTTCTAATTATCACAAAACACAGGGTAATCACCATGGAATCCTTAGCCTATATTCATCAGTCGATCGCCTACGCAGACCCCCAGCCTGCCCCCAAAGTAGTCTTATGGCAAAACTTAAATTGGCAAAAACCTCCTAGTTCCGCTTGGTTAAAATTTCTCTGGTTGAGTGTGATCATCACCGCCGTTGTTGCTATTTCTGAAACTGCTCAAGCCGCCGCAGTGAAAGTGCAAACCAATAGTGGTAGTGGAGTATACGTCCGTCCCGAACCAAGCACGGCGACCTCTCCCATTGGGGGTCTAGCCGAAGGAGCCGTTGTTGACGTGCAAGCCAGTGAAACCTCAAGTTGGATGCGGATTACTTCTGGAGCTTACAAAGATGCTTACATTGATGGGCAGTGGACAGTGCCAGTGGGCAGTAGTACTGATAGCCCAGCTAGCGGAACAAAGTTCCAAGTAAGAACTGATTTTGGTTTAGGATTGAATGTCCGGGCTTTACCCTCGACTAGCAGTGATATTGTGGCTGGCTTAGGGGAAGGAAGTATGATTTCGATCGCTGATAGTGGCACACCGGGATGGGCAAAAATTATCGATGGCTCTGGCTCTGGCTATTTTGTGAGTACAGATTGGTTAGTTCCTGTCACCTCTAATAATATTTCTACTCCTACTCCGAGCAATAATACTAGCAGTGCCGGGCTTTATGCCGTGAAAACTAATAGTGGCATCGGTGTAAAAGTCCGTAATTCCCCCAGTGGAGCAGTGATTGGGGGGATTGGTGAAGGTGGCAGAATTGATGCCGCACCTAGTAGTACGCCGGGCTGGGCTGTCATTACCTCTGGAGCCTATGCTGGGGGCTACGTTGCCGATAGTTGGCTAGTTAAATCTAGTGGCTATACCCCTGTTGGTAGTGGCTCTGGTGGCAGTGCTGCTGCCGGGCTTTATGCTGTGAAAACCAATAGTGGAGCTGGAGTAAAAGTCCGTAATTCCCCCAGTGGGGCGGTGATTGGCGGGATCGGTGATGGCGACACAGTTAATGCGGCATCCAGTGGTACACCGGGCTGGCTAGTAATTACCTCTGGAGCCTACGCTGGGGGATACATTTCTGAAAGTTGGGCTATTCCCATTTCTTAGGAAGTATAGCAAGCACCAAACTAGTTATGACATCTAATCATCCCTAGAACAAGGGGCTTAGACCCCTTAGTAATCCCATATTATTGTGGCAGTTCTTAATCTAGTGAGATACAGTCAATTGTAGGGGCGCAAGGCTTTGCGTCCTCGAAGTGGACTACAGCAAAATCAGAGTTGCTACCTTGTGGCGATCGCCATAAATACAGCATTTTTCAGCTACACAAAGACACGCTTTTCCCAGAAAACAAAAGGCTTAAACCCCTAGTAAATCATCTGCCAACCAGAAAAGTGCTACACCTCTTGCCAATACTAGACCTCTGCAATTCCCTCTAACTTAGAGGGCTATTTTTGCTACAAATTTTTCTGCAAATATTCAAAGTCTATTTATTCAAAGCCTATTTGTTTTTACAAAACCCACAAAAATACTATTTCTACAGTTGCATTTTATACAAAATCTGTAAAGAAATTCAAACTTTTAAGAATGAAATTTTCTAGTTCTATAATGATTTTCAGTTGTAGTCTTGTTGTCTTAGATAGAGTGCTATAGACTATAGCAGTCCTAACTGATTTCACCCGCCTTCAGCGCAGGAGATTATCTACCAGAAACAATCTAATTTACAAATGATTTAGGATCGCTATAACTACATTAGAATAGCTAAATTACTCCAGAGTTTAAGAGGAGATTTGGTTTCATCGACGGCTAAATTTTGTAATCTTGAGGAATATATGGCACGGCAAAATTATGGACATCCGGTGGGTTTTTATTTGAGTGTAGCAACTCTTCCAGCTATGGGCGCTTTGGTAATGGCAACGGCTCTTAAAGAAGTGGTTACTGCTGTGGGTTTAGCTAGCGAAGAAGTGTTTCGGGGCGATCGACTCCCTCTCCTCAAGAAGCCAAAATCATCCCCAACCCCAGTAACACCCTCAACTTAGATATTGACTCTCCATGGATCAAACCCTATTGATGAAACTCTATGGGCGAAATTCATTGATAAAATTCACTAATAAAACTTACTGATGAATTGCGATGATTATATCTAGAAAATTCATGCTAAACCTAGAAAACTGCCCTTGATACTCAACTAATACTCAATTTAGAAGACAAATCTTGACAGAATTTAACGAAATTCATTAAAAACTGTACCTCATTAAACAAGGGAGATCGCCCTCATCCCCTAAAATATAGTATCCCTAACTCTCCTGTGAATCCCCCTATGACTACTTTAGTTGATTCCTTTGAACAAGAATTTACCACAACTTCTACCTCTGATTTATTTCTGCGCCATCGGTTACGAGTTATTGAAAACATTTGGGAATTGGTTCTCAAGCAGGAGTGTGGGCAGGAATTGGTCGATCGATTAAATCGGCTGCGGGAATTGTCTTCTCCGGAAGGGCAAGTTACGGAAGTGATCCCCGTGTCTTTAGCTAAAGTAATTGAAAAATTGGATCTCGGTGATGCCATCCGGGCTTCCCGGGCTTTTGCCTTGTATTTTCAGCTAATTAATATTGTTGAACAGCACTACGAACAGAGAGATCAACAGTTATCCCGCCGAGTTACCCACACCAATGAGGTCAACGGCAAGTACCTAGAAATTCCCGCCAATCCCCATCATCAAACTCCCAACTCCAAACCCCAAGGAACAGGGACAACCCATAACCCAGAAGCCCTGCCCCAATCCTTAGCGGCTTCCAATTCTCAGGCTTTCCTGTTTGCCAACAATAGTGACCCGGTGGCTAGTCTCCTCGAAAAAAGCTGGCAGGAGGCTTACTTACCTACTCAAGATAAAGGCACCTTCCATTGGCTATTTCCCCAACTCCGGCAGTTGAATATGCCCCCCCAACAAATTCAACGCCTGCTGGAAAATCTGGATATCCGTCTAGTGTTCACCGCCCACCCCACAGAAATTGTCCGCCAAACAATTCGAGACAAACAACGGCGCATTGCCAAGGTCTTGGCGCAACTAGACCAAGCCGAGGCAGATTTTCGGCAGTTGGGTTTGACCAACTCTTGGGAAGCCCAAAACTGTTACCAGCAACTGATGGAAGAGATTCGCCTCTGGTGGCGTACTGATGAATTGCATCAATTTAAGCCCAATGTCTTGGATGAGGTGGACTATGCCCTGCACTATTTCCAAGAGGTCTTGTTTGATGCGATCCCCCAACTCTATCGCCGCCTGAAACAGGCTTTGAATACTTCCTTTCCATGGTTGAAGCCCCCGGTGAAAAACTTTTGTCGGTTTGGTTCTTGGGTGGGAGCCGATCGAGACGGCAATCCTTCGGTGACTCCAGAGGTGACTTGGAATACGGCTTGCTATCAACGGGGTATGGTCTTACAGAAGTATACCCAATCGATCGTCCGCCTCAGTAGCCTGTTGAGCCTATCTCTCCACTGGAGCGAAGTATCCCCAGAACTGCTGGACTCCCTAGAGCATGACCGGAACCAAATGCCGGAAATCTACGAGCAGCTTTCCCTCCGCTACCGTCAGGAACCCTACCGGATGAAACTTGCCTATATGCAACGCAAGCTAGAAAATACCCTAGACCGGAACTCACGCCTCCATTTCGACCCCATGGCTGGTCAACTGGGCAATGAAGGTAAAAATATTGATCAAAATTACAAATCAGGGGAAGAATTTTTAGCAGATTTGATCATGATTCGGGAAAGCCTAGGGGAGGGCAATCAGGATAAATCCTTGTGTTGCGGAGAACTAGAGGATTTGATCTCCCAAGTAGAAATCTATGGCTTCTACCTTGCCAGCTTGGATATTCGCCAAGAAAGTTCTCGCCACTCCGATACCCTCAACGAAATCATTGATTATCTCCAAATCCTGCCCGGCGCTTACAATGACTTGCTAGAGGAGGAGCGGGTCAAATGGTTGATCTCTGAGCTAAAAACTCGCCGTCCTCTAATTCCTGCGGAGTTGCCTTTTTCTGCCATCGCTAAGGAAACGATCGAGACCTTTCAAGTGGTGCGGAGATTACAACAGGAGTTTGGAACAGAAGTTTGCCAGACCTATGTGATCAGTATGAGTCGGGATGCCAGTGACATTCTGGAGGTGATGCTCTTAGCGAAGGAAGCGGGGTTATACGATCCGGCGACGGGGGTGAGTACCTTGATGATTGCACCTTTGTTTGAAACAGTGGAAGATCTCAAGAAAGCTCCCCAAATCATGCGATCGCTGTTTGAAATTCCCCTCTACCGGGCTTCCCTAGGCGGCGGCTACGGCAAGGAAGCAGAGTTTTCTCTCCAAGAAGTGATGCTGGGCTACTCCGACAGTAACAAGGATTCTGGCTTCCTCAGCAGTAACTGGGAAATTCACAAAGCCCAGAAATTTCTCCAGAGAATTGCCCAAGAGTACGACATTGCCCTGCGCATCTTCCACGGGCGGGGCGGCTCGGTGGGTCGGGGTGGTGGTCCTGCCTACGAAGCGATCTTGGCACAACCGGGGCGGAGCATTGATGGTCGGATCAAAATTACCGAGCAGGGAGAAGTCCTTGCTTCTAAATATTCCTTGCCAGAGTTGGCTCTCTACCATCTGGAAACCGTGACGACGGCGGTGATTGAGGCGAGTTTGTTGGGCAGTGGTTTTGATGATATCCAGCCCTGGAATGAAACCATGGAGGAGTTGGCTTCCCGATCGCGCCACCATTACCGGGCTTTGATCTACGAAGAGCCAGAGTTGGTGGAGTTTTTCCATCAAGTCACCCCCATCCAAGAAATTAGCCAGTTGCAAATTAGTTCGCGTCCCGCCCGCCGGGGGGAAAAAAGATCTGGGTAGCCTCCGGGCGATTCCTTGGGTCTTTAGTTGGACTCAAAGCCGCTTTCTGTTGCCCTCTTGGTATGGAGTTGGTACAGCTTTGCAGGAATTTATCAGTGAAGACCCAGAAGAAAACCTTAAACTCCTCCGCTATTTCTATCTCAAATGGCCCTTCTTTAAGATGGCGATCTCCAAGGTAGAAATGACCCTCGCCAAGGTAGACCTAGAAATTGCCCATCACTATGTGCGGGAGTTGTCAGAGCCAGAAAAACTGGAAAAGTTTGAGCAGCTTTATGAACTGATTGCGGGCAAGTTTTATATGACCTGCGATATTATCTACGCCATTACCGGGCATAAGAAGCTCTTGGATGGGGATTTGGCTTTGCAGCGATCGGTACAGTTACGCAATGGCACGATCGTCCCCCTTGGTTTTATCCAAGTCTCTCTCCTGAAGCGTCTCCGCCAACAACGGGATCAAGCGGCGGCTGGGGTGATTCAGTCCCGCTATAGCAAGGGGGAACTCCTGCGGGGAGCCTTACTCACCATCAACGGTATCGCCGCCGGAATGCGGAACACTGGTTGAAGTAGGTATAAAGTACACATTAAAAAGATATGCCGTGATAAATTTCGGCGATCGCCAACTCTAGGCTCAGGGATTCTAAAGGAATAGATTGCCCTAAATTATTAAAATCCCTGAGTAACCAACCCCTCGGTTGTTTACTGTAGGATTCTATGAAAACTTCATCCTGGGCTACTAATAAATATTCTCGAAAACTGGGGATCGATCGATAAATCCGAAACTTATTTTCTCGATCGTAATCTGCGGTAGATGGGGATAAAACTTCGACGATTAATACCGGATTGAGGACTTCATCAGTGCGGTTCGCCTGTAGTTGAGGTTCGCCCTCAAAAACCATGACATCTGGGTATAAACCCCTTTGATGTTCAGGAATCCATAACCGGAGATCGCTATTGATGGGTTCAAAGTTGGAACCTCGGAGGAGAGAGGCAAGATAAATTAAAATATTTCGACCAATCCGACTATGGTTAAGGGAGCCTCCGGGCCTCGGGATAATTTCTCCATGACGATATTCGCTACGTTCTGTGGCTTGAGCTTCGATCGTGCGATATTCTTCTACGCTATAGAACTTTTTTAGGGTTGCAATCATTAGTTTTCACCAATTGGGTGAGAGTTGGCTTGCAGATATTCTGACACAGGATTAGAGATAATGGAGGATGTCTATCGAGTAGTCGAAATTGCGGTATGAAATCAACGATCGCCCTCCCCGCAAAATACGATAGAAAGGCGATCGCCCTTATCCTACCTACTTTGTCTCTTCATAATCACTTCTACTAACTTAGTAATATAGGCTAGTAAAGTGGAAATGAGGATTGCACAGGCTAAAATCACGGCGGTAGATGATTCGGATTTAATAATGGGGGTGAGATCGATCGGAGAGATTAGGGTAATCGATGAATTAGTTTTAGCTTGAGTTTGAATCATGATGTTTATTTGTTTAGGTTCAACAATTTCATTAAAGAATTTGGCTTTCTGAGGTCGTACCTAAGCAATATCTGAGTTCATGACTGAGTTGGTGATTGTGTATTCGTACTTAGGTTGCTAGAATTAGAAAAAAAATTGAATAGACTATGCCCAGATCAGTTAGGCTTCATCCCGATCACAAGGAGACGGTTCGACTTGCTCTAGAACGGAACAGATTTTTAACCCAAGGACAACTTGCGGTAAACCTTGGCATTGCCCTTTCCACTGTTAGTAATTTTTTCAACTGTATTGCTGTTTCGATTGCCACGTTTGAGGCAATTTGTGAGGCTCTTGGTCTAGAACCACGACTTATTATCAATCTGGATAAATCTACTGAGGGAACCAACGGAAGTTTTTTTACACCTAATGTCTATAACGAAGATACTTGGGTTGGTCGAGAGAAGTTGATTGGGGAATTGGGGAACAGAATTTGCAATAATTATCGTTTGCTGCTGTTGGTTGGGATTAGTGGGATTGGGAAAACGGCTTTGGGGGAAAGGCTGGTGGTGGAGGTTTCCGAGTGGTTGGAAAATAATTGGGCTTGCTACCATCAAGAAAATTTTGACAATCAGCAGCAAAGCTCGGATTTTGCTAGTGTGGCGGCACGGTGGTTAGAAAAATGGGGAGAATTAGTTAGCCCGGAAGATCGGAAGGATCCCCAACGGCTGATTAATCTCCTGATGAAGCGTTTCTCTGATCGCCGCTATTTGATCCAGATTGATTCTCTAGAAAATATTTTGCAGGGGAATGAGGAAACGGGCTGGAGTGATTTTCAAGATGAGTGGTGGCTGAGTTTTTTTAGTAGCTACCTGAAGCTAGAATCCTGCAAAAGCTGTTTGATTATCACTTCTCAGGATTTACCGGGGCAGATTGAAGCAGCAGGATCGAGATACAAAAACTTTTGGTATTGCCAGCCTTTGAGCGGTCTGGATGAGGTTGAACGGGTTAGCTTGTTTGAGAAAATTGGGTTAGATGTTAGCCCGGAATCGACTAGTAGGGATTATCTAGAACGGATTGGTAAAGCCTACGAGGGACACCCTTTGGCTCTGAGGGTGATTGGGGGAGAAATCAAGGATCCGCCCTTTGGAGGGAATGTGTTGGCTTACTGGAATAAGTATGGGCATGAAGTGGAGGAGGTGGAGAAGGATATTGCTGAGGCAGAAAAAGGTCTGTCGGCTGGGGCGGAGGATAAGTGGCGATTGGATCGATTCACAAGGATATTAAGACGGAATGTCCGATCGCGCTTAGACAGTACTTTTCAACGGCTGAAGGAGGGGGCAAAATGGTCGTATATTTTGCTTTGTGAGGGGGCGGTTTATCGCTATGCTGTACCGGAGGATTGGTGGCTGGGGCATTTTGGAGGATTGGGATCGAGATAAGGAGGAGCAGCAAGCGGCGCTGGATGTACTAAAAGACCGCTATTTGGTGGAGGAGGTGGAGGAAGGCAATAAGATTTTGCTGAGGCAACACAATTTAATTCGGTCAATTTCTCTTGAGCATTTGAAAAAATTGGATGAAATAGATGGTTAAGCTACAAGAAAAAAGTCAATCAGTTAATATCTTGCCTCTGGGTGAGGAGATATTACAGAAGTTGAGTCTCGATCCAACACAGCTAAGATTGATTAATCCTCCTCAGAAAAGATCGCACTATAGAGCCGTTATTAACTGGCTAACAAAGTATCATCCCGATCCTGATGTTACTAACTTAGAAAAAATAAAGGGCTTACTAGAGTCTTTTTCCCATTCTGTGAAATTGAGGATTGGGATGCTGCTAAATCTATTCTAATATCAAATCTGATTAAGCAGGCATATCCTATTAATAAGGCATAATAAAGGGGATGATAAAATATAGGACACTCCCGTGACCAGAAGAATAACCATAAACCCACACTTGACCCTTGAGGAACT
>JAAUUE010000187.1 GCA_012031635.1 Coleofasciculaceae cyanobacterium SM2_1_6
GGAAAAGCGCCCCGAAAAAACTCGTCAACGCCATGAGCGCAACCGACAAACACACGAGCGCCCCACGGGGGACACGGGCAGCAACCGCACCACAAACAGCCGGGACGACCGAACGAGACCCGGAAAAACCAAAGGCAGGAAAGGACTCAAAAACAAACACCACGGTGACCACCTCAGAACTAACTATAATAGCTATTATAGCACGTTAACGTAGTAAAACACAAGGGGAAAGCCAAAAGAACACAAGTGAGAAACCGGGGGGGGCGCTCGTCTGTTTAGATTTCTTCTCTTTTTTTCAGACATCGATCGCTTTTACACAAACCCCTAGTTGAGAGTTGGCTGTGTTAACAGCGAACTCTCAATCTAGGCGCCCCGCAGGGTGAGAATCTATTAATCTGAGAATTTCCGGGCGGTAATTTTCGTCCTTTGCAGACCTTATCTAGCCGGGCGCTTAGCCGGGCGGTCGAGTTCGCCAGCCATGCTTGACTGCCAATTCCCGATCGCTTTGGCAAGTATTCCCAACTACTTCTTAAAGGGTTTGCGGTTTGGGTGGGCTTAATTGGTTTTTCTGCGATAATCCCAAGGCTTTTGGTGTTCTCCATTCCACACCCCGATCGATCGGAGTCTGGCTTCGTTCTCTGCATCTTCAATCTGACTTTTACCAAGGCAACTACCTGAGTATCGATCGTAGTGATAAGCCATTCCCGATCGAACCATTTCCGCATTAATAAATAATTCTTC
Source organism: Coleofasciculaceae cyanobacterium SM2_1_6 (assembly GCA_012031635.1). Classification (GTDB taxonomy): domain Bacteria; phylum Cyanobacteriota; class Cyanobacteriia; order Cyanobacteriales; family JAAUUE01; genus JAAUUE01. The sequence continues at coordinate 742 of JAAUUE010000187.1, forward strand.
CTCAGATTGCTGTGAAATTTTCACAAACACTTCAGCCACAAGCCGACCATATTGATCGCGATGATCGGGCTAATTATTATCTCCTTACCTTGCAAAAATCAGTTAATTTCTGCTTAGATTCCCTGCCCAAAGGTTGTGAAATTTCTGGCGCATCAATCCCACAAAATCTAATTCTTTCCTGTCCGCAGACGATCGTGTCACCGTCGCTAATTCTTGTTAAATTGCAGTCTTGAGATTGCCGATCATCTAGTTGGTCACTCTTGGCAGAAATTTGGATCAAGATGATAGCGATCGGGATTAATAAGGGAAACAATCTAATTAAATTTTTCATGGATTTACCTATTGTCAAAATTAGGAGTTGCGTATATAAACAAGCTCAATAAAAGAAGTCTTAGGAGGCTTTATGCTTGCAAATATTGGAAATAGAGGAATTTCACTTCTCAGCGCTTCGATCGTCTTCGGTTTAGGGATAGTTGCTATTCTGCCACAATCTGCGTTAGCTAATTTTAACGGTGTACATCGATCAACCTTTAACGGTAAAGAGCGGGTCGTATTTCCGGGGCAGACTCCAGATACCTCGATCGAAGTCACCACGGTTCGCACTGCCCAAAGGGTGTTAACTCTGAATAACTGCGGTTGGGGAAAATTTACTGAGTCGGCAACTTCCCCTGTAGCTGCGATTCGCTCTAGTGGTTCTACTTTGTCGATCGCCGCAGGTACGGCTCCCACTTGTGTTCGGGCTGTGGCTCCGGCAACTGGTTATGTAGATTCAAATCCCAGTGATGCTGTGGGGACTGTAATTAAGGCAGCTAATGTAGTTTGGATTAAAGGTGGCAGTACTGTTGGTGCTTACTCGATCGATGTTGATACTAACCGGATTTCTAGGGCTAAAGCTAATGCTTGCGGTGTGGCTAGTCTAACAATCTCTGCAACTCGCCCTTTGACTACCTTCACCTTTGCTGGGACTAATTACACCTTGGCAAACTTACCAGCTACCACCAACGGCGGGTTAATCTGTCGCAAATCTTCCACCGGGGCGATCGCCTTCGTGCCTGTAGCTGGATTCTAATTTTTTACCTGTAGCAAAGAACTTACTTAAGGGGTGAAAATCCCCTTTTTTATTATGAAAAAATCCTTAACTGCCTTAACTTCGGTTGTCCTAACTTTAACTCTGCAAACTGTAGCTAGGGCAAATTTTAACCAAATTCATCGATCGACGGGTGGGGGGCGCGATCGGATTGTGGTTCCTAATCAAACACCGGGGCAACCAGTACCGCTCTTGATTGAAGTAACAAGGAATCGATCGTTAACTCTCAATGCTTGTGGCTGGGGAAGATTTCAACACACGATGACTGCTGGTGGTGTCGGGGGGATTACGGATATTAAGGTTAATGGGGTTTCCTTAACTAACTTTGTCACCGGGGCTGTACCGACTTGTACCAGTGGAGTTGCCAACGTTACTCATCCTGTCGGCTCTGTGTACCAAGATAATGATATTTGGTATGTCCGGGGCGGAACTGGGGCGGGGGGCGATCGTGGCGGCGGTGTCTTCTATGAATGTGGTCAGAGTTAAGGCTAATAACTGCGGGTTTGCTTCTTTCCGGATCACAGCTTCTCGACCCTTTACAGTTTTTGAAGATATAAATGGGACCTATGATCTTGCCTCTTTGCCAACTACTAGCAGTGTAGGTTTAGTTTGCAGAAAGACAGGAGGTAACCACACTACCTACGTCCCGGCTTCTGGCTTCTAATACCCAATTTACCCCATGCTAGGTTATTGACACCGTGTGCTGTACTATCTAACTTGAGATATACTTGAAATCTAGTGTACTAATAAAACTAGTTAATTTGTACCCAGCATTGTGCCCAAACTATAAAACTTCACTCGTCCGGCTGCTGAGGGAAGACCATAATCTTTAGTAATTCTAGTTGACGTTGTACCCTAGTCCATTCTCGATATACTGATGCCCTTGAGCGATCGAGGGTATTTTGTTGCGATAAAAATTGCTGAGTGTTGCCACTACCAAAGCGATAACTCAGGGTATAAAGTTCGTGTTGCTGCTCCGATCGCACCGCTATCTCTTGAGAGATTTGAAACTCCCTAGAGGCTTGTTCAAAGTCTAGTACAGCTAGGGTGATTTTATCTCGAATGGTCAGGGCTAACTCTGCCTTTCCCTGCTCCAGTTGCGCCACTTTGGTTTGTAAATCCCCAATTAGGATTGAGTTTCTTTGAGCCTGCTGATTTGTTCCTGACAGTCCTTCCAGTAGTGGGATGCCGACTAAACCGAGGATATCGTTGATGCTGCCGATCGGGTCTGTGAAGATGCCCAGAACATTCTCAATCAGTCCCCGCCGTCGTGGTGGTTGTCCCTCGGTTTGGGTCACGGTAACGGTCAAGTATTGTTGTACTAGCGGTCTAAATATGGATAAATTAACCGCCGTTTGATTAGCCGATCGAGCCTCGTCTATTTTCTCGTTAATCTCCTCGATCGAACTCCCCAAAGTTTTGAGGGTGGGATTATTTGCGATCGCCCGCTCTTGAAGCTGTAATACACAGGCACTGGAGGAATCGGCACAGGGCAGCCGTCCTCGCATCGATCGCCACAAATCATCATTAATCCTCGTCCGAATCAATAACTGTAGTTCCTCCCCCGGACGATTCAAGGGGTTCACTGGCGGGGCTAATCTCTGAAGTTCTGGGGCTAATTCCCCCGGTTCCTCCTCCTCTGGCTCCTCCGGGGTTTCCGCTTCCTCCCCCGCCGTTGTTGGGGGTGCTAAAGGTGTTTGAGCTAGGGCTGGTGTTGGCAGATAGAACAAGCTCAACATTAAGAAAATTACCAACCTGATCAATAATCCTGATCCTTCTAACTTGGGCATCATAGGGGCTTTTAATTTGGGCTAATAAACTTAACTTGTCGTCGATCGCCTGAAGCTGTAATTTGAGTTGGGAAATTTGAGATTCCTTGATCCGTTTCTGCTCGGCAACTTCCCCCAGGCGTTGTTGATAGATTTGAGCGGCTCTACTCTGTTCTTCGATCGCCCTCGACAGGTTAACGCTGTGGTCATACTGCAATCTTTGATAATCCGCTTGGGCTTTAAGTAATCGCCCCTTAGCTAAATCGTATTCAGCCATAGCAGCTTCCGACTCTGCGATTGCTTCCCCCAGTTTCACAGTTTCATGCTCGATCATCTCTGGTAGAGCTTGGGAGCTTCTCAACATATCCAACATTCTCTGCTGTAACTTAGCCTTCTCGGTAGCCCGTTCAAGAATAGCCTTAGCCTTAGTAATCTGGGCTTCTTCGGCAGCATAGGTGGGATTTGGTAGGGCAGATAGAGCAGGCGGGGTTAGGGGTGCGATCGGGTCGAGAATTACCCCGTCTTGAATCCGTTTCAGAGATTCTTCGATCGATAACTTCTGAGCATTGAGCCGGGTTCGATCGTCAATCTGATCTGCAATAACCTGCCCCTGCTTGATGGTGTCGCCTTCTTTTACGAGTAGATGATCGATCGCTCTAACTTGCAACTTTAGCCGTAGAGTCCGATTTGCATTAGGCGAGCTGGGGGGTGGTTGTAGTATTGCTGGTGGTGTTGGTGGTGCTGGGGTTTGGGCGATTTCCCTAGGGGAAGGCTGCGCCAACGCCACGGCGGAGAAGGAAATTATGCCGCAGGTGATGATTGATAACCATTGACCATTAATGGTGATGTTCATCTCGATCACCTCTCAGTTCGTGCCATTTTTCCAGAAAACCTTCTTTGTACTTAGTCAACGCATCCCGAAACATAATCACCATAAATAGGACTGATGGGATTACAAGAACCAATTCAAATATCACGATCGCACCTCCAAAGTTTTAATAGTTAAATTCCCAGAACCAAAGGAGTTGTAGAGTAATTGGTACACATCTACTAAAGGGGCTGATTGGAGCTTGATGATATTTCCACTTCGCTCGATGCTGGTAAATTTTCCGGGACTTTGATTAATTACCAAGTCTTCCCCAAGGTCGATCGCAATCTCTCCAGACACAAATACTAGATTTCCAGCCAACGGGTACAGCTTCGGGGCGATCGCCTCGTCTCTGAACTCTAGCTGTGAAATTTTCACAAGCGCTTGACCATTGGCAGTGGCAGTAATTCTGGGTAACTAGGATCTGTTTCCCGGTTTGGAACAATCCCTTTTCGTTCTGCAAAATAAACTCATTGCCCACTTGCTCAACTACCAAATAGCGACCTTCGGCGGGGGTGCGATCGATCGAATGGGTTCCGGTAACTTCGGCATAAACTAGATGATCCTTGCCCTTGGAATTAAGCACCTGTTCTACGGCTGTACTATTGCCCAAAACCTGAGCTACTGAGTCCTTGAGATTGCCCTCGTTAAAGTTGAGAGCCAGGACTAGAAGACTAATAAAGATAGCTAAAACCCAGTATTCAGCAGGGGAACCAGTAGCCAACCTAGCGTGAGGATTTCTACCACAAACAGCCCACACTCTACGGGGGTAAAATAGCTGTACACCCTGCTTAGTAAAGCAATCAGCCAAACAGCTTGTTAAGTGTCCTAGAGGCAATGCTAGAGCCGGACTTTGGGGTAAAAGTTGAAAGTAGTAGAGGGCGATCGCAACTGCCGCTAATCCGAGGGTGAAATACAAACAGTGGGTAATTGTCCGGTGGGGATAACGCTCTTGGATCCAGTGGGCGATCGGGTAACAGAGTTTTCCTATATAAGAATCAGTGCTGTCAAGGTCGGGCAGTTGGGAACCAAGGGCGGCAACTAGTAAAGTTTGAGGATTTGAATCTAGAGCAAAGGCTGTGATAGAAGTAGTGATCGCTAGATGAGTTATTGCCATCATTTCCCTAACCTCCTTAAACAGTGAACAATGAACAGTGAACAGTGAACAGCAAGAATTGATAACTGGTAACTGATAACTGATAACTGATTCATTTCCCTAACCTCCTTGGTTTCTGTTGTAAGAATTGGAAACTGGATTTAAGCATATAGAGGACTGCCAGACTCACACCACCGATTAAATAAAGGGTTCGATCGCCCGTCCCCAGCCCGATAAATCGCAATACTGCAAAACCTCCCAAGATTGCTAAAACTAGGGGCAGGATGTCGATGTATTCCTCATGTTCCGGGGTTTCCTGCAAAGTGCCTAGGTTATATTCCCGGATTACTTTCTTAGCCAACATCAAATTAGTCCCGGCTGCTCTCTGCAAAGATGCAAACTTCGCCGGGGGAATTTGGAGATTTAGGGCGATCGCTTCCCTGTGCATCAACTCTCGAATATCTAAATCCGTTGGTGGTTCAATCTCTAGATGAGTCAAGCCTAAAAAGACATCGATCGCCTTCCTTTCCACAGCAAACAGACACACGATCGCCCCTTCTTCGATCAAGGACTGCAACCAATACCGAACCGATGCCGGGTATCTAGTGGCATTGTCTCCAATTATTACTAGTTCCTTCTCCTGTGAAAATTTCACAACCTGCTCCTTTTGGGCTGCGGTTCCCTTCTCTGGTTCCAAATCTAAACTCATAACTAGGCGCTCGATCGCTTCCTTGATCCCCCCTGAATAGTCAAGCCGTCCACAGTTTGGCAACTCTTCGGCAATCCGATTAGCGATCGTGCTTTTGCCTGTACCAGCTTCTCCAGTAATCAAAACAGATTGCCCTGAGATTAAATACCTCAAGGCTCGATCGATTAGCTGGTTGTGGCAGTTGATCAGGCTGCTAGCTCCTCCAACACTTCCAAGATTTCCTCCATCACTTCGGATTGTGGTGGATCGCTCAGTGAACTCATCAGAAAATCTAGATTCATCCCGGTTAAGGTCTGGGCGTACTGGAGAGGATCGATCGACTTTGGGACTGGCTTAGACTTGTTAATCAGAGCTTGAAATTCCGGGGGCAGGGATTCCGGATCATCGAGGTACTTTCGAGCCAACATATTTTGAGCAATTAGAACCCCGGCTGCTTGGCGTTGGGCATTCCCCACCAGTTCACTCATGGGATTGTGTTGAGGATCTTCTAGCACTTCCGGCTCTGATTCAGGTAGATCGATCGACTCTGGAGAAGCTGTGATCATTTCCGATTGTCCCCAAGATTCAAAATTCCCACCACTCTCTAGGTGGGTTTTTAAGGCTTCAAGGGTGGCGATCGATTCTTCATCAAAGAAACCCTTTCCTTGCTCCTTAACAGTCTTAACCTTGGTAACTTTCATCCAAGTGTAGAGGGTAGATTTTTGGATCCCTAGAGATTCCCTAGCTTCATTCAAGCTTTTCATCAGGCTCCTCCTCGGTGGGTTCCTCCTCGGTGGTTTCCATTTCAGTTTCTATTGGCTCCTCCCCAGCCTCCACCACATCCTCCACAGACTCCCCCCCAGAAATAATTTCATTTGCAAATGTACTTGGTGCAAAGACAAATATAAAAATCACTAGGGGCAGTAGTCCTAGAATTTTTAGGTATTTCCGATGGCGACGAATTTGGGAAGTGGAGAGAGACAATTTTTGGGAAAGTTCGTTTAGAGTAGCAGTGGGATCCTCCGTTAGTGCAGTGAGTAATTGTTTCCTAGTTTGCTGTCCTTGACGGACTCGTGGGTATTCAGTTAGTTGCATAAGCGATAGTGGTGTAGTAATTTCTACCGCTTATATACGCAACTCTCTATTTAGTCAATAGAAAATCTATCTAGCTATACAGAGTTAATGGTATCCCTTTACTAATTTGTTCAAGTCGGCGGATTTCTTCATTCTCGATCGCTTCCCGGAGTTGTACGAGATGCTTATTTTCCAGAGTTTTGATCGTGTTAATGACCGATAAGACCCTTTGATCTAGGCTGGTGAGTAATCCAAGCTCTTCACGCTCCTCGTCTGTGAGTGGTGGCTCTTCAGGTGGTGGCGGTGTGTCGGTAGAGAGAATCGTGGGCAGGGATGTAGTTATTTCCACAGTGGCGATCGAGGGCGGGGGCGTGGTTGTCTCGGTGGTGTCGTTGTCCGGTGTAGTACCCCAATTTTCCCAAGGTTCCTCGGTGGTTTTGAGTCGTTCCTTACGGATTGAGGCAACAGTTCTATAACCAGACTCAGGCAGTTTCAAATAGGCGGCGATCGCTCTGGATGACCAAAGATCGTAACCGTCAGGAAGATCGATTGCAATTTTCCCCTCATCCAATAAATCCAGAAACATAACGATCCGTTTGCGTTGGTCTTTTGGTCTAAGGGGTAAGCCGTGATTAGAGTTTTCGATCGCTCTGATTGAATAAAGCAAAGCGTCTTCGATCTGAGTAGCTGTGAAAATTTCACAGAAGATATCAGCGCCAACTTTACGAGCAGCTTCGATGCGGTGGTGTCCATCGCCAACGAGATAACGGTTTTCGTGTCTAAACAGGACGGGCAGGGGTTCCCGGTTAAAATCCCAAAGGTTATCCCGCATCAGTTCCGCATAACGGGCGATCGCTTCTGCGTCGACGGCGTGGCGGATTTGTGTAAAGCTCACTTCTTCGATTTCACGGGGGGAAATCCATAAACGCTTGGGGATACTGAGTGGCAAAGTTATGCCTAGCTGTTTGGTGGTGATAGAGGATTCGATCGATCGCGAGTTGGGCGACTCTGGGGTCAAACAGATTTCCGAGGGCTTTTCTCCGGTGGCGGGTGGTGCGATCGCCTGATCTAACTCCGTAGCTGTAGCGGTTTCCCGTGGATCTGTCCAGCCAACTGGCAAGCCCATACTCGCTTCGAGAAATTCCGGGTTGGAAACTTCCCCGGGCGCGATCGATCCATTTTGTTTTAATTGTCCTTCTAATTTGGTCTGCCCAGGCGGGTTGTTGCCCAAGATTCCCTCCCCCAAGGCTCCGGGAGATTCCAAGAATAAGGAGTCGTTTTCTAAGATAGGGGCTTCCAAGGTGTCCTGAGCCGACAAGGAGGCCATTCTGCATCGTA
>JAAUUE010000188.1 GCA_012031635.1 Coleofasciculaceae cyanobacterium SM2_1_6
AAACTTTTTTCGGAACTCAAAAAACGAGAAAAATCAGCTGAAGCAATTTCTTGATGCGATCCCCGTAGGCGTATCTGTACCACGATCCCCAAGGGAAAATTTCCTACATCAACCCCATCGGTCAAGTCTTGATTCCCCCGGATCCGGGGATTTGGAGAAAAATAACTATAATATCCACGAGGCAGATGTCGCTGCTACTTACCAAATTTATCTGGCGGGGACCGATCGCCCATATCCCCACGCCGAAATGCCCCTAATTCGAGCCTTGCAGGGGGAAACCGTAGCTGCCGATGACCTAGAAGTACGTTATCCCCTAGCTGAAGGATTCCGGGTGATTCCCCTAGAGGTAAATTCCACGCCAATTTTCGATGAGCAGGGGCGGGTGATCTATGCCATCAACACCTTCATGGATATCAGTCAGCGCAAGCAAGCCGAAAAAATCCTGATGGATTATAGCTATACCCTAGAGCAACAGGTGGCAGAACGCACGGCAGAATTAGAAGCCGAAATTGTGGAACACCAACGCACCGAGTTTGCCCTCCGCCAAAGTGAAGCCCAGAACCGAGCGATCCTGCAAGCAATTCCCGACTTAATGTTCCGAGTCAATGGGGCGGGGGTTTATTTGGGCTATACAAGGGCTTCAGAATTGTTAGATTTAATTTCTGATCAAGAAGACTCCATCGGTAAGCACATGGCGGAATATCTACCTCCAGAGCTTTATCAACGCCAAATGCACTATCTAACTCAAGCCTTGGCTACGAATCAAGTCCAGAGTTATGAGCAGGAAGTTGTGGTGGATGGCAAGAATCAGTACGAAGAGGTGCGGGTCGTGCCTGTGGAGGGGAAGGATGAAGTTTTGTTTATGATCCGGGATGTGAGCGATCGCAAACAGACAGAACTAGCCTTAGCGGAGAGTGAAGCCCAAAATCGGGCGATTCTCCAAGCCATCCCCGATCTGATGTTCCGGGTGAATGCTCAAGAAATTTATTTAGGCTTTGTCACCTCTTCTAATCTCCAGTCTTGGGTGCCAGAAACCAGCTATAGCAGAGGAAAACATTTACAGGAAGGCATTCCCCCCGAAGTATATCAGCGCCATCGCCAGCATTTATATTTAGCCCTAGAAACAAGAAAAGCCCAAATCTATGAGCAGGAGGTGAGCGTTGAGGGTAAGATTCAGCAGGAAGAGGTGCGGGTTGTGCCGATTGAAGGTGCTAATGAAGTGTTGTTTATGATCCGGGATATCAGCGATCGTAAACAAGCTGAAGCTGCCCTCAAACAAAGAAATGACGAACTTGCCAACACCCTCGCCGAACTCCAACAAACCCAGCACGAGCTGATCCAATCCGAAAAAATGGCGGCTCTAGGGCAATTGGTGGCAGGAGTTGCCCACGAAATCAATAACCCTTTAGGAGCCATCAGTTCCTCCGTAGAAAATATCAGCGACTTTTTTAGCCGCACCCTAACTGAGTTACCTAGTTTCTTCCAAAACCTCTCCCTAGAAGAACAGGAAGCCTTTTTCACTCTGCTTCAGCACACCGCTACCCAGAAGGGGAGCCTTTCTAGCAAAGAAAAACGCCAACTCCGCCGGGCTTTAACTAAAGAATTAGAGGTTTTGGGCATTGAAGACGGGGACTCGATCGCTGATACTCTAGTAGATATTGGTGTGCATAACCAATTAGAAATATTTCTATCAATTTTCCAAAGTCCCAACCGTTCAGAAATTCTCAAGGTTGCCTACCAACTTGCCACCCTCAAAACCAGTAGCGACACCATCAAAATGGCAAGTAGTCGAGCCGCCAAAATTGTCTTTGCCTTAAAGAATTACGCCCGCTACGACCAATCTGGCAATAAATCCCCCGCCAATATTGTCGATGGCATCGAAACCGTCCTCACTCTCTACCAAAACCAGATTAAACAGGGGGTGGAGATTCTCCGCAACTATCCCCCAGACATTCCCTTAATTCTCTGTTACCCCGATGAACTGAACCAAGTGTGGACAAATCTAGTCCATAATGCTTTACAAGCAATGAATAATCGGGGTATTCTCACTATTACAGTGCAGCTACAAAAGAAGCATGTCTGTGTGGAGATTACGGATAGTGGGCAGGGGATTCCGCCCGAAATACTCCCCCAAATCTTTGAGCCATTTTTTACTACAAAACCCACGGGGGAAGGTAGTGGCTTGGGCTTAAATATTGTCAGAAAAATCATTGATAAACACGATGGGACAATTTCTGTCCGCAGTGTTCCCACGGTGACTACTTTTACGATTTATATTCCTTTGATCTTGCCGACAGCCCTCCCCAGAGCAATTGAGCAAGCTATCGATCGAAGCCCTGATTAAAGCCCTGATTAAAGCCCTGATTAAAGCCCTGATTAAAGCCCTGATTAAACCCCAGATCAAACTCCAGATCAAACTCCAGATTAAACTATTAATTAATTTATCAATGTAGCGGCTCGACGGCTGTACAGTTCGGCAGGCTCATCGGCAGACATCGCTGGAGGTCTATCGATCGCTCCGGGCTTGATAGCTCAAATTTTCAAAGAATTTCTCTAACTTCCAATGACTTTAGTTTCAATTATTTTAGTTAACTACAATGGCAAGAAAATTATTAAAGACTGTTTGCAATCTTTGCGACAGTTTAATCACATTATCCCTTCAGAAATAATTGTGGTGGATAATGCCTCAATGATGGCAGTCCAGAATTAATTAATGAGGATTTTCCCGAGGTGAAATTAATTTGCGAATCAGTTAATCACGGCTTTGGTAAAGGCAACAATATCGGGGCAAAAGTTGCTCAGGGTGAATACATTTTATTTTTAAATACCGACACAATTTTAACCTGCGATTTTTTGCCGCAGTTACTAACCGTGATGACCCAAAATTCTCAAGTAGGAATTGTCGCTCCAAAACTGCTAAATCAGGATGGCAGTGTGCAAATATCTACTTCTCCAGCGCTGGGGGTGTGGGGAGAATTTCTGGCCCAGAGGCGATCGCATCGCTATCACCGGGGACAAAACAAAGAATATATTGAGCAAAAATTTGCCCAACGCCAAGAGGTGGATCTGGTAGTAGGGGCCGCCTTGTTGATTCGGCGGAAACTTTTTGAGCAGTTGCGGGGGTTTGATGAAAACTTTTTTATGTATTTTGAAGAAGCTGATCTATGTCAACGAGCGCAGTATTTGGGCTGGAAAATTGTCTACGAACCCGGAGTTTCGCTGATTCATCTCCACGGAGCCTCCACTAAACAAAGACCCCAGCAAATGCTCCTTGAATATCGGCGCAGCCAAGTTTATTATTATCAAAAACATCGCCCCCTATGGGAACAAAAGTTTTTGCAAGGTTATTTAGTGATTAAGTTTGGTTATTTATGGTTAACTTCTGGTTCCCCTAATCAGCGACTGGATAAGAATACTGCCCATCAGGTAATATTAACGGCGTGTTCAAATCCCCCGGCTCGATTCCCCCAAGGGGAGGGCACGCCAACGCTTCCTGAGTCATGAATATTCTTATTAATTTAGTCTTTGTTCCCCAAGAACCAACGGGTTTAGCTAACTATAGCTTGAATTTATTCCGTCATCTTCAGACTTTGCAGCATCCAGAAAATTTAGGAAGTTCCCCAGATTTCCCCGACTCCCAAACCTATCAAGGCTCTCAAGGTTCTGGGAATCCTGAGGATTCTCAAGGTTGCCATCATCAAGGTGGTTTATCGATTCCCCACAGGGGAGGCTACGCCAACGCTCCCCAGAATTTACCTCCCCAGAATTTACAAATAATCGATCGTTACCAATACCCCCGGTTAACTAACGATTTCGGGATTCGGGGGCATCTACGGCGTTTGGCGTGGACTCAATGGCAGTTACCCCAGATCTATCGACAGCAACGGGCAGATTTAATTTTTTCCCCCATTCCCGAAGCTCCTTTGTTTAGCAAATGTCGATCGATCGTGACGATCCATGATGTCATTCCGCTCCGGTTTCCCCAGTGGTTTTCCCAGGGGCAAAAATTCTACAGCCGTTACTACATCCAGCAAGTCCTCCAGCAAGCCGACCATGTGCTGTGCAATTCCCAAACTACGGCGATCGATGTCCAGCAGTTTTTTCATATTTCCCCAGCCAAGTTAACCATCACGCCCCTTGCCTGCAATCACGACCAGTTCTGGTTTCTTGACCTGCCCCCCAGCAATTATTTTCTATATCTCGGCAGGAGCAATCCCCACAAAAATGTCGGGAGGTTAATTAGAGCTTTTGCCCAACTCCCCCAAGGGAAAGACTCTGAACTGTGGATCGCCGGCTCCAGCGATCGCCGTTATACCCCAGATTTAATTCAGTTAGCGGCGAATTTGGGAATAAGCGATCGGGTTAAATTCCTCAATTATGTCCCGGATGCCGAATTGCCAGAAATGATCAATCGAGCGATCGCCCTGGTGTTTCCGAGTTTGTGGGAAGGTTTTGGGCTACCGATCCTCGAAGCCATGGCGTGCGGGACTCCGGTAATTACCTCCAACCTTTCTGCCCTCAAGGAAGTAGCCGGGGAGGCAGCCCTACTGGTGGATCCCTACCAAGTTACTGAAATTGCGGGAGCTATGAGGGAAATTATTCACGATGCGAGTTTGCGATCGCACCTCTGCCGTTTAGGGTTAGCTAGGGCAGCACAATTTACTTGGCAACAAACCGCCGCCGCTACTCAATCCGTGATCAATAAACTCACGATAAATGCTTAACTTGATTATTTGCAACCGCCGCTATTGGCGATCACTCCCCCAAACCAACGGCAGCCCCCTCACCCAGTATATTTTCCCCTAGGGGCAATAAACCCACACCCCCAACAAGGTGCTATCCTAAAAAACAACTGGAGGAAAACCCCATGACCGTAGCAAATAATGCCAGCTTTATTACTGTAGAGAATGTTCACAAACACTTTCCCCTGCCGGAAGGAAAAGGAGAATTTACGGTTTTAAGCGATGTCAGCTTAGAGGTGAAATCTGGGGAAGTGGTGGCGCTGTTGGGGCGCAGTGGCAGTGGCAAAAGTACTCTGTTGAGGATTATGGCGGGTTTGATCCCCCCTAGTCAGGGACGAGTTCTCAGTAGTGGGAAGTTGTTGCGGGGGGCGAATAATGATGTGGCGATGGTGTTCCAGAGTTTTGCCTTGCTGCCGTGGCTGACGGTGCAGGAAAATGTGGAACTGGGGCTAGAAGCCCAGGGAGTGCCGCGGGAAAAACGCCGCAAACAAGCCTTGAGTGCGATCGACCTCGTGGGCTTAGATGGTTTTGAGAGTGCCTATCCCAAGGAATTATCCGGGGGCATGAAACAACGGGTAGGTTTTGCCAGAGCCTTTGTTTTGGAACCCAAGGTGTTGTTTATGGATGAACCCTTTAGTGCCTTGGATGTTTTGACTTCGGAAAACCTGCGGGGAGAAATTGACGACCTGTGGAATACCCAGACTTTCCCTTCCCAGAGTATTTTGATTGTCACCCACAACATTGAAGAGGCGGTGTTTTTGGCCGATCGAGTGATTATCCTTGGTGCAAATCCGGGTCGAGTCCGGGGGGAAGTGACCATTGATCTGCCCCGCCCCCACGATCGCAATAGTGACCGTTTCAAGTATCTGGTTGATTACATCTATACTGTCATGACGAATCCAGAAATTGAAGTCACCCAGGGAGTGGCGGTGGAGGTCTCTGGGGTGAGTGAGCGCAAATCTCGGTCTCCCTATGCCCGTTTGCTGCCCCATGTAGGAGTAGGCGGGATTAGTGGTCTGTTGGAGCTAATTGTCGAGCAGCCGGAAGGTACTGATGATATTCCTAATTTAGCAGAGCGTTTGCAATTAGAGGTCGATGATCTGCTGCCGATTCTTGATGCGGCGATCTTGTTAGATTTTGCTACAGTTTCCGAGGGGGATGTGAAATTAACAGCGATCGGTCAGGATTTCGCCACGACAACTATTTTGCGGAGTAAGGATCTATTCAGGCAACAGGTCTTAGCCCATGTACCAGTGCTGGGTAGTGTGTTGCAAACTCTCCGAGAAAAGAAGAATGGTTCCATGCGGGCGGGATTTTTCCTTGATCTCTGGGATGAACACTTTCCCCATGCCGAAGCAGAGCGGCAGTTTGCCACCACGATCGACTGGGGACGCTACGCCGAGTTGTTTGAGTACGATGCCGGAGAAGAACGGCTCTACCTACCCGAAACCCAAACGGAAACCCCAGAATTTTCTGCCAGCGTTAAATAGTTAAATAACTGTAAAGTTTCTTGTCAAAGGAAACCAAACCACCGGAGTCTTTATCTACATTGGGATAGTTTATGTTGCTTGGCTACTAATCCTGATCCCCAAAATTAGATGTTGCTAAAAGATGCCCGTGATTATCAAATATTGTTTCTCTCAACTTTTCTAGGGTTGGGAATTTTTACTAGAGATTGGACTCTCAGAGCCGATATTGTGTTGGTGGCGATCGCTACCTGCGTGGTTGCCCAGTTAGTGGCGACAAGGATTTTTGAGAATGCTTACCGTTTTAGTTCTATCAAAAGTAGTCTGATTACTTCCCTGAGCCTCTGCTTGCTCTTGCGGACAGAGCATTATACAACGATGATGCTGGCAGCTAGTCTGGCGATTTTCAGTAAGTTTATTTTTCGAGTTGAGGAGAAACACTTTTTTAATCCCGCCAACTTTGGCATCATTTCTGTGCTTGCCCTGACCCAAGATGCGTGGGTTTCGCCGGGACAGTGGGGCGATGATTGGTGGTATGCACTGCTGTTTTTGGGATGTGGGGGGATGGTGCTACTCCGGGTGGGTAGATTAGACACGGCGTTGAGTTTTTGCTTAGCTATGCTGGAATGGAAGCGATGCGGACGGTTTATCTGGGTTGGACTTGGGATGTCTATGTCCACCGCTTGATGAGTGGTTCCCTCTTATTATTTGCCCTGTTTATGATCACTGACCCTCGATCGACCCCCAAGGCTCCAGTCGGCAGATTGCTTTGGGGGGTGGCGATCGCATTCCTGACCTTTATTCTCCGCAATTACTTTTTTGTAGCTCCGGCAGTATTTTGGGCGTTGTTTGCTCTGTCGCCGTTAACGATTTTACTAGACTTTTTGTGGAAATCTCCCCAGTTTGCGTGGCTGAACCCCATGAGAACCTCGATCGAACCCGCTCTTTAGCTTGTGCGGACGATCCCCCCTAGCCCCCCTTCAAAAGGGGGGAACCACCATTAAAGCTCTCTTGAAAATGGGGTTGAAATATCTCCTTGCGTAAGTTCTATATCTGTACAAAAATCTATAAATGAGGTAACTATGCAGCCCCGACGCATTTTTCTCGGCTTAATCACTATATTCTTTGTCCTGCTGGGTTTTATCCCCGAAGCTAGAGCCTTTTGTGGTTTCTACGTATCCCAAGCCGACACTTCTCTCTACAACAAAGCCTCTCAAGTGATCATCGCTAGGGCTGGCTCCCGGACGATTTTAACTATGGCAAACGATTTCCAAGGAGAGGTAAAGGATTTTGCCATGGTGGTGCCTGTGCCGACGGTGTTGCAACAGGAGCAGGTACGCCTCGGTGATGCAAAGATTATTCAGCGTTTGGATGCTTTTAGTGCGCCAAGATTGGTGGAATATTTTGACAGAGACCCCTGTGAAGTTCTTTATCCAGCGGCTCCTTCCTTGACAGGATTAGCAAGGGGCGGGGCAGACAGGGCAGAATCGGCGATCGGGCAGAGTGCCGAGGGGGTGACGATCGAGTCCCAGTTCTCCGTGGGTGAGTACGATATTTTAATTCTCAGTGCTACGGAATCTGATGGGCTAGAAAACTGGCTCAATCAAAACGGTTACAAAATGCCCCCCGGTGCTTCGTCCCTCCTGCGTCCCTATATTCAGCAAAACCTGAAGTTTTTTGTCGCCAAGGTCAATCTAGAAGAGTTTCAGCGTAGCAGCTCCCAGTTTCTCCGTCCGTTGATGATGGCTTACGAATCCCCCCCGTTTTATGCTGCCCATCCGGCTGGGAATGATCAACGCCACCGATGAACAGGATTTAATTGCCTACGTCCTATCTCCTACGGGACAGACGGAAATCACCAACTATCGGACGGTGAAAATCCCTTCCGATGAAGAAATTCCGGTGTATGTCAAGGATCGGTTTGGGGATGTTTATAAATCTTTGTTCCAGACCGCCTACGACAAGGAAGGCAGAAATGTGGCGTTTGTGGAATACGCATGGGATATGGGCAACTGCGATCCCTGCTCGGCAACTCCCCTCAACCCAGAGGAACTCCGGGGGGCTGGGGTTTTCTGGCTCGATCGACCCCAACCGACCACTGGGCGACAAATTAGACCAAGAAGCACGGTATTCATCACCCGTCTCCATGTCCGCTACACCCGTGATAAGTTTCCAGAGGATCTAATGTTCCAAGAAACCGCCAATCAGCAGCTATTCCAAGGGCGGTATATTCTCCGCCATCCCTACCTCGGAGCCTCTAGCTGTCCTGCGGGGGAAGAATATCGCCGCCGTCTCCCTGCCCGTCTAGATCAAGAAGCCCAAAACCTCGCCCGTCTCACCAACTGGAATATCAATGACATTCGCCGGAACCTGCCCCAAGTCCCGGCGGTGGAATCTGTCCCCTTTTGGCGGAATATAT
>JAAUUE010000189.1 GCA_012031635.1 Coleofasciculaceae cyanobacterium SM2_1_6
CTTTTTTCCCTTTATTCACGCAAGAGGTCTACTGATACCTGTCTCCACAATTCCCCGCGTCCCATCGAGACGGACTTGCTGCCCATCCCGCAATAGTTGCATAGCTTGACTCACATCCATCACCGCCGGAATTTGGTACTCTCTGGCAATAATGGCTCCGTGGGATAACCTGCCACCGACTTCGGCAATGATGCCCCCAGCCCGGGAAAGAGCGATCGACCAGCCAGAATCCGTGTAGGGAACCACCAAAATCGTCTCCTTATCAATACCTTGAGCATCGGTCAATCTGCGCAGAATTTTAATCTTGCCAACTTTTACCCCCGGACTAGCGGCAATACCTTGGAGAAATTTTCCCTGAACTGGGGGAGCGATCGAGGTCGGGGGCGGGTTATTGCCAAATACTAGAGAGGGAATATTCTCAAGGGCTTGATCTGCTTGGAATTGAATTTTTCTTTGGGTAATTAGCTGGGGAATTTGACTTTTGAGGAGAGAATCTGGTTCAGTAATTAGTTCTTGAATCTCGGCAAATTCTAAATAAAAAATATCCCCAATTGTTGTTAATAATTCCCTAGCAATCCACAGCTTTTCTAAATGGATAAATTGGTATCTCAACTGGGCTAATAGTTGGCTATAAATAGTTGTAACTCGCCCTTTAAGCTGGAGTCTTTTTTGGATCTGTTTTTGTTTCCAGCTAGAGGATTTAGAACTAGTTAAAGATGGCTGGGCGGGAGTTTGTAGAAATTGCTGAAACATTGCTTGTAACGGTTGGGGAGATTCTTTCCAGGTGGGAATAGAAATATCTGTGCCGACTTCGCTGAGATAGCCGTAGGTTTGCAGCCATTGTTGAAATTGTATGAGGATTTCTTGCCCTACAGGATTTGCGAGAGGATCAGCCGCTAAATAGTTAAATAATTCCTCTGGATTTAGTTGTAGTGCTTCTGGAGGGAGTTTGGTTCTGGCTCGATCGGCAATCTCAGAAAGCGATCGCACCGCCCCGATTTCTGGGGTAGAACTATTATCTAATTCACCTTCGGGAACTTTGAATAAACCCTGTCTGATGGCAAAACTCAAGGGGGAGAAAATACTGTAGTAGGTAGCTTTTTTGAGAGTTGCTAAAATCTGATTAATTCTCGCTAAAATTTCCCTTGGTTCTTGGGGTAAATCTCCCGCCAAATCCTGAAGCATTGGGGTGAAATATTGGCGATCGTCCCGCTCAAAATCCTGAGCCAATTGCCATTCTCGCTGCCCCAAACGCAATAATCCCGGTAGACTTTGGAGCGTAGAACCCAAGGGTGGTTTACTAAATTTTGCCCCTCTAGTGAGAAACTCTAAACTCTCTGGGGGTAGCCCCATTCTCAGGAAAATATTCCCCAAGAGCGTAGCATTAAAATAGGCGTGGGCGTTATGGAGGGTTGCCGTAGCCGTAAAGTCTAAATCCTTGGCTTTGTCACCGAGGACGATCGAGAAAATTTCTCCCCACACCCCACAGGTCAAAGGGCGATTAATTGACCAAGTGAGGGGACGAATGGCTCCCGGAATGACCTCAGCAGCGATTTTTCTTGTCCAGATGGGCAGCAGGGTGGTAATGGGGCGGGATTGCAAAACCCAGAGCTGGTGTCCGTCATAGGTCCATTCCACATCTTGGGGGATACCGTGGTAAGTAGCTTCAATTTTTCTGACTAGGTAGGCGACCTGTTGGATTAACCGCTCTGGCACATCGCCGGAACTTTCCCTAGAACTTGTTGAGGTATTTTCTCCAGATGCACCACCAGATAATTTTTGCCCCAAATTAATCACCCTCAGGCTTAAATCTTCCGGTAAACGCCAATCAGCACTGGCTTCTAAGTCAAGATTGCTAACCAAAACTTGGTATCTTTCGGGGGTGAATTGTCCAGACACAACCCTAGTTGCATGACCCGGCAAGGCTTCGATCGCCACCCCTTCCCCCGCCAGAGGATCTCGACTAAAGGCAACCCCAGAGAACACCCCAGCAATTTGCTTCTGGATTAACACCGCCATGCCCAGATCAGTATCTGAGTTAGCACCAGAATTATTCCCAGAATTATTCCCAGAATTAGGCTCTAGAGAAGAGTTTTCCTCCGTCTTGGTAGAATTAGTAGATTTATTAGCAGATCGATCGAGACGATAGCGCACGGCTCCCGGTCGTTGATAGCTGGCTAAACAATCAATAATCGCCTGTTGCAACTGGAGCTTACTGCCTACCCCTAATACACTCAAGTACTGCCCCGCCGCCGTCGCCGTTTCCGTATCTTCCCCCCGGGCGGAGGAACGAACCACCAAAGGCTGATCACTACTGGGTTGGAGATAATTAATCAACACATCCAGATCATCCCCCGGCAACAAAATCCAGCCCTCCGGCACCGGATAGCCCCCTTGACACAATTGCGCCAGATTCGCTGCCTTACTGCCAACTTTAGCTGCTAGGTTTTGTTTCGCCTGCTCGCCAGTATTATCAATACCCAAAGTATGCAGGGTCATGATCCCCTGTTCGCCCCGAAAGAAATTAAACATAGGTCTTGAGTCCGATCGCCCCTGATCCACAGGTAAACTTAAATCATCAGGAATTTTAGTATAAATCCAGCCCAGCAAAGAACTCAGAGCCGTAGCTGCCCCAATTCTAGCGGTTTGAGCGGGATGAAAAAGAGCCAGAAGCAGGGGAAATAGTACCAACACGCTGTATTTACTTAGAATACGATCGCGACTCAGGGTAAACCCCACCCCAGCAACTAAGAAACCAATCCCCGCCACCACCGGATCATGGACAAGGATCCCCCACACCACATTAGTCGTCCCCGCACCCTTACTGCCCACATAGCGCCCAAACACCAGAGCAATGAGGGCAATTAATTCCCACACCGAACCCGCCGGAAAAAATAGCCTTGCCAATAATACCCCAAGGATCCCCTTCCCCGCCTCGGAGCAAACCGCCAAGATCCCCGTCACCTTACCGCCGTGATAAAACGCCGCCGACACCGACTCATTCCCCCCACCCAACCGCCGCAAATCCTGCCCGTGTCTCAGGGAAAAGATCATCCCCACGATCGGCAGCGCCCCCAACAGGGGACAGAGAATAAAAATGAGGCATACTCCCCCCAACTGTGTCAAGCTCATAGAGATTTTTCGGCTTTGTGTTTTAGAATGAAGTTAAAAATTTGGGATTTTTTGATGTCAGTACCTAATGTACCGCTAGAAATAGCAAAAGCCATTAATCTCGATCGTCATCCCTTGGCAAGTATTGGTGAAGATGGCAGTGTAAATCTTGATGCAAATCTTGATGTAAATCTCTACGCAACTGATTTTTATGCCTGGACTCAAGCCCAAGTCAAGCTGCTTCAGGAGCAGGAATGGAGTCAGCTAGACTTATTAAATTTAATTGAGGAAGTCGCATCTTTGGGGAAGCAGCAACGCCAAGAGCTACGGAATAGATTAAGTATTTTAATTGGGCATCTTCTGAAATGGCAATATCAACCAGAACGCCGCAGCCGGAGTTGGTTAGCCACATTACAAGTTCAACGTTTAGATACGATCGAACTTCTAGAGGATAATCCTAGCCTCAAATCCGATATTGCCCAGACGCTGCCTAAAGGCTACTTGAAGGCGATCGCCTTAGCTGTCAAATCAATTAACCTGCCTCCCCAAATCTTCCTAAAAAATTGTCCCTATAGCCTAACAGAGATTCTTGATAAAAATTTCTATCCCGGTGAACCTAGTAGTTTAATATCAGAGCTAGATGATTAATAATGTGGTGCAACCCATGAAGATCAACCCTCTGACCCTCAATTTTACAAATCCAGACCTAGAGAAAGAATTCCGCCGCCATTATTTTCAAATATTTCTCAAACAAGTTAGATTTGCCCTAGTTTTAGCCATTGTTGTTTATACAATTCTTGGTCTTGTTGATCTTCAGTTTGCTCCAGATATTCGAGACAAGTTATTATTAATTCGTTTTGGCATAGTCTTACCAGTTTGTGTCACGATTCTGGGGCTAAGTTTTTCTACTTACTTCCTCAAAATTATGCAGCCCTCCATTGGGTTAGCAATTATCGTGGCGGCGATCGCTGCGCCCGTGGTGGCGATTCTCATCCCTGCCCTAGGAGTCAATTACATTGGTCTTACTAGTTTATTAATGTATAACTATACGGCAATTAAACTTAGATTTGTGGCGGCTAGTATTACAGGATTTCTCATTTTTGCAATCTATAATATTCTCGATTTGATATTTATAAAAACTGATATTGGTAAACTTATTGAAGTTGATTTTTATTTGGCGGCAACAATCTGTGTCGGCATGTTTGCCTGCTATCAAATGGAATTTTATCTGCGACAAGATTACGTCAAAAATATCCTCCTGCGAGAGGAACAGGAAAAGGTTGATAAACTATTACTAAATGTCCTGCCAGCTTCCATCGCTACCCGCCTCAAAGATGGAGATCAAGTCATTGCTGAAAGTTTTCCTGATGTGACGATTTTGTTTGCCGATCTAGTCAACTTTACCCAGTTATCTGCCAATATCTCCCCCGAAGAATTGGTGAATATTCTCAATGAAATTTTCTCAGAGTTCGATCGATTAGCCGAAAAACATGGCTTAGAAAAAATTAAAACGATCGGTGATGCCTACATGGTCGTTGGTGGTTTACCCATTCATCGAGCAGACCACGCCCAAGCCGTTGCGGATATGGCTCTGGATATGCGGCGAGAAATTCAACGGATTAGTAGTCTGAGCCTTGTTCCCATGAAAATTAGAATCGGCATCAATACGGGTCCTGTGGTTGCGGGGGTAATTGGGATCAAAAAGTTTATCTATGATCTCTGGGGAGACACAGTTAATGTGGCGAGTCGCATGGAATCTCAGGGCATTCCCGATCAAATCCACGTCACCGCCGAAACCTATCAAGCGCTCCGAGATGGGTATCTCTTCCAAGAGCGTGGTAAAATTCAAGTGAAGGGCAAGGGAGAAATGCAGACCTATTTATTAATGGATAAAGTCAGCCAACCTGTTGTTAAGTAAAAACCCTTAGACAAAACCCAAATCAAATTATTACTAGATTAAAATATGAAATTTATCAAGCTATTATTTCTCCTATTGGCTTTAGTTTTTTATGTAGAAGTTAGCCCAATCATGGCAGCCCAATATCCGGCTCCATTATCTTTTAGTAATGCTCAACTCAAGGGCAAAGATTTTTCGGGGCAAGAATTGCGATCGGCGGAATTTTCTAACACAAACCTAGAGGGAACTAACTTTACCAATGCTGACTTGCGGGGGGCAGTAATTAGTGCTTCTACCCTCACAGGAACTATCCTGAAGGGTGCTGATCTGACCTATGCGATGGTCGATCAAGTAAACTTTAATAAGGCTGATCTACGAGATGCAGTATTTGTAGAAGCCCTATTATTACGCTCGACTTTTAAGGATGTAGATATCACCGGGGCAGATTTTACCGATGCGCTTCTAGGAAAAGTTCAAGTACAACAACTGTGTCAGCAAGCCACGGGGGTAAATCCAAAAACTGGTGTCGCTACAGCAGATTCTTTAGGGTGTTCTTAAACCTTTTCAAGAAAATTTAGAACAATGCAAGCAAAAAAATATATACAAAAATAGGAATTATTGGTGGGGGGCAGTTGGCTTGGATGATGGGGGAACCCGCCCAGAAATTGGGGCTGGAGTTGATAATTCAAACTCCGCATCTTGAAGACCCTGCTGTAGGTATTGCCAAGGCAGTAGTTTATGCAGAAGTCGGGGATGCGATCGCCACTTCTCGCCTCGCTGCCCAGTGTGATGTGATTGGTTTTGAAAATGAATTTGTAGACTTACCAAATTTGAAATTAATTCCCCATCAAGAAAACCTATTTCGTCCTAGTTTACAATCCCTAGAACCCCTATTAGATAAATACAACCAGCGTTGCTATCTACAGGAATTAGAGCTGCCTAATCCGCAATTTTGGTTATTAGAAAATCCCAATCAAGATAATTATAATTTTTCCTATCCCCTAGTTCTCAAAGCTAGAAGGCACGGTTATGATGGGCAGGGAACGATCGTTGTTAAAAATCAAGCTGAGTTAATTACTGCTTGGCAGAGTATGAGCAGTGGCTCAATTTTAGGCTCAGTTTTAGGAGAAGAATTTATTCCTTTTACCAAAGAATTATCCATCATTGCTGCCCGTGCTACCACCGGAGAAATTCGCATCTATCCAATCTTTGAAACTCAACAAGAAGACCAAGTATGTCGGCGGGTTTTTGCGCCAGCAGCAGTTAGTCAAGAGGTGGTTTTATTAGCGGAAAAAATTATTACAACCATTCTAGAAAGTACTAAAGTTGTCGGCTTATTTGCTGTGGAATTATTTCTCACGGAAACAGGAAAATTATTAGTTAATGAAATTGCGCCCCGCACTCATAACTCTGGACATTTAACCATTGATGCTTGTCCTACTTCCCAATTTGAACAATATCTCCGGGCGATCGCCGAGCAACCCCTAGGAGAGGTCAATCTGCAAACAGCAGGGGCGGTAATGGTGAATTTACTTGGCTATGCCGGGCTTGATCAAGATAATTATCTAGACAAAAAACAACTCCTAGAGCAGATTCCCCACAGTCATTTCTATTGGTATGGCAAGAATCTTAGACCGGGGCGCAAGCTAGGGCATATCACGATCTTAATCCCCGAAGTCAATTCTCAAGGAATGCAGGAACAGATGAGAGCGATCGCCCACCAAGTAGAATCCATCTGGTATAGTTAGAGCTATATCTAAAATTCTGTAGTTTTTGATACTTTCTTTTCCAGTGACCTTCTTCTATACTACACACATACTACAAAAATGTGGTGTGTTTTATTTTGCTTCAAAAGTTTTAGTGATTAACAAGAATAATTAATAGTCAAAATATCTAAGTTTTGAAGGCGATCGCTATTTGAATATTCAGCTATTTATTCAACTACTTAAGGAGAAATACAATGCGGAAATTAGCGAGGGTAGTAGAAATTAATAGTCTTGAGCCAATTCTTAATGCAGATTTGATTGAAGTTGCTGTAGTTGGTGGCTGGAAAGTAGTTGTCAAAAAAGGAGAATATCAACCCGGAGATTTGGCAATCTACATAGAAATTGATGCCTTTCTACCAGAAGGTAATCCTTTATGGCAATTCCTAGTAGATAAATCTAGCAGGATCTATGAAGAAGTAAAGGGTCATGTATTGAGATCAATTAAGTTGAGAGGAGTAGTTTCTCAGGGCTTATTATTACCCCTCATTAATGACTATGCTGCCTATACTTTAGGAGACGATTTAACTGATATATTAGGAATTAGTAAATATGAGCCACCTATCCCTGCCCAACTAGCGGGGACTGCTAAAGGATTTTTCCCCAGAGCCATTCCAAAAACAGATCAAGAAAGAATTCAAAATCTAGCCGACCAGTGGGATAAGATAGCTTCTAAATCCTACGAAGTTACTGAAAAACTAGAAGGCTCTTCAATGACCGTGTATTTGCTGGCGGGAGAATTTGGTGTCTGCTCTCGGAATCTTGATCTGAAACAGGATGAAAATAATACCCTCTGGAAGGTAGCGATCGAGCAAGATTTGGCAACAAAAATGCAGCTTGCTTTTGGTGATCACATCGCCCTGCAAGGGGAACTAATTGGGGAAGGAGTCCAAGGAAATATCTATGGGATCAAAGGACATAAATTTCTTGTTTATGATATCTATAACCTTGCTTCAGGACAATATCTTAACCCAGAATCTAGGAGGCTAATTTGTGAAAAATTTAATATTAATCATGTCCCCATTGAGCAGGAGTCTATGGATTTACCCCCAGAAACTTCTATGGCGACCTTAGTTGACATTGCTAATGGCAAATCTCAGCTTAATCCTAAGGTTAAAAGAGAAGGATTAGTATTTAAATCATTAAATTTAACTGGTGAGCGAACCTCCTTTAAGGTTATTTCTAATGATTATTTACTAAGTGAAAAAAGAAAATAAATCATCTTAGCGATTAAAACCACAACTATACTAACAACTAGTAGGGTGGGCTTTGCCCACCTTAACCTTTCTAATAACAGATGAAACCTGATTTTGCCTAAGTTCTACCAAAAACCAAGAAAGCCCTATTTCTTTAGATTAGCTCTTTAGACCCAATTTTTAGACCCAATTTTTCGGTAGAGTAGAATAATGGCTATACATTAAAATGTAAAAATACAGAAACTTTTATTTTTCATCAAATCTTATCTTTGATCAATTACGCCTCTATGACTACGCCTACCACTATGCTGACAACTAGCCCTACAAATATCCCCACAACTAAAACTAAGATGGGAACTAAGACAGAGCCGAAGGCTGCCCCCCGCCACTACCACATCACCACCTTTGGCTGCCAGATGAACAAAGCCGACTCCGAGCGGATGGCAGGAATCTTGGAGCATATGGGGTTCCAGTGGGCAGAAAATCCCGATGAAGCGGATTTGATTCTCTACAACACCTGCACCATCCGGGACAACGCCGAGCAGCGAGTTTATTCGCATTTAGGGAAACAAGCCATTCGCAAACAGGAAAAACCCGATTTAACCCTGATCATGGCGGGGTGTGTTGCCCCAGCAAGAGGGAGA
>JAAUUE010000190.1 GCA_012031635.1 Coleofasciculaceae cyanobacterium SM2_1_6
AAAGTATCCGGGGTAGCACTGGGTGGCTGGCAGATAGTCATAGTCCACAGCGTAGGCGGGGCGGAGCATGGTGCAATGTTCCAATCCCGGCAGGGTGCGGAGGAGTTGGAGTTGGATATTTTCTGGTAAGCCCGTAGAAAATCCTTGGATATATAGCTCTGGGATATCTCTGCCCTCTGGCTCAATAAAAATTTGATGACTTTCTTTGTCAGCAAAGCGGACAATTTTATCCTCAATACTGGGGCAGTAGCGGGGTCCTTTAGCATCGACCCAACCGCCATAAACAGGGGAAAGGTGGAGATTATCTCGAATCAATTGATGGGTAGCTGGAGTTGTCCGGGTCAAGTAACAGGGCATCTGCTCCCGTTCTACCCAGACTTGGGGATCAAAACTAAACCAGCGCACTTGAGGATCTCCGGGTTGGGGTTCGAGCTTGGTATAGTCCAGCGATCGCTTATCTACCCTTGCCGGGGTTCCAGTTTTTAATCTTCCGGTTTCAAACCCCAATTGATTCAGGGTTTCCGTCAATCCCGTTGCTGCAAATTCCCCGGCTCGACCCGCCGCCATGGATTTATTCCCCACCCAGATCACGCCGCCTAGAAAAGTCCCCGTGGTCAACACCACCGCTTTGCAACCAAAAGCCACGCCAAAATAGGTCGCCACCCCGGCGATTTCCCCGTTGCTGCCAAGGACAATATCCGTCACCATCCCTTCCCGCACCGAGAGATTTGGCTCATTCTCGATGATGGTTTTCATGACCGCAGCGTATTCCCGCTTATCTGTTTGCGCCCGCAAAGCCCACACCGCCGGCCCACGGGAAGCATTCAACACTCGCTTTTGCAGATATGTCCTGTCCGCCATTTTGCCAATTTCGCCCCCTAGGGCATCAACTTCGTGGGTAAGCTGAGATTTTGCCGGGCCACCGACGGCGGGATTACAGGGCTGCCACGCAATTTTATCGAGGTTCAGGGTCAACAACATCGTCCGGCATCCCAACCGGGCTGTTGCCAGGGCTGCCTCACAACCCGCATGACCAGCCCCGACAATAATTACTTCAAATTCATCCTGAAAATCAACGGCAGCTTTTTGCAGCATAGGTTTAACAACAATCTTTCTTTCAAGTTTTTCCTCTATAGCGATCCTAAATCATTTTCTAAATTAGATTGCTTCTGGTGGGTTATTCCACCGCCTGCGGCGGGTGAGATCATTTAGGACTGCTATAGTTTCCTTTTAGTTTAACTTACTACCAAAGTCCCTGCGGTAATTCTGGAGGCGATCGATCCCTATCATTAACATCGCCTTGAGCCAATATTTTCTGCTCAAGATCACCCCCAATAACCAATCCCCTGTGTTTGTTTTTTCAGAATGTTTTTCTAGAATAAGGAGCGATCAATCCTTGGCGGAGCCTTATCATAGGATATTAGTATCAATTAACTACCAAATTCCATGCTGACCCTAGGCGTAAATATTGACCACGTAGCAACCATTCGACAAGCTAGACAAACCATTGAACCAGATCCCGTAGCGGCGGCAGTGTTGGCAGAATTGGGGGGAGCTGATGGGATCACTGTACATCTGCGAGAAGACCGCCGCCATATTCAAGACCGGGATGTGCGCCTTTTGCGGGAAACAGTACAAACCCATCTGAATCTAGAAATGGCTGCCACTGAGGAGATGGTAGCGATCGCCCTCAACCTTAAACCCGATTATGTCACCCTAGTGCCAGAAAAACGTCAGGAAGTGACTACCGAGGGCGGTTTAGATGTGGCGGGGCAGTTGCCGAGAATGCAGGAAATTGTCGACAAGCTCCAGAGTGTAGAGATTCCCGTGAGCCTTTTTATCGATGCGGATACACCCCAACTAAAGGCAGCCCAGCAAACCCAAGCGAAGTTTATTGAACTCCACACCGGACGCTACGCTGAAGCCAAAACCGCCGCCGATCGAGCATGGGAGTTGGGAGTCCTCACCAGAGGCACAGAAGAAGCGATCGCCCTCGGTCTCAGAGTTAATGCAGGACATGGCTTAACCTACCAAAATGTCTATCCCATCGCTTGTATTCCGGGTATGGAAGAATTAAATATCGGACACACGATCGTCAGTCGAGCAGTATTAGTCGGCATGGAAAGGGCGGTACGGGATATGAAGTTGGCAATGCTGGGGAGGTGAAGGAGAAGGAGGTACAGGGAGGTAAAGAAGGTAGAGAAGGTAAAGAAGAAGGAGGTAAAGAAGGTAAAGAAGGTAAAGGAGATAAACTTAATCTGCTTGATCTGCCCATCCAGAGAAAAATCCATGAACTGACCCGTCTAAATAGAGAGAAAGAGTGATTTAATAGTTATCTAGAGAAATTTGAGGAAATTCCCAAAGAGATTAGACTAGAGGAAACTAAAAAATTCTTTGATCTCCCTGTACCTCCTCTACCTCCTTTACCTCCTTTACCTCCTCATTCCTATGACTACCTACTACTACGTCCTTGCTAGCCAAAAATTCCTGATTGAAGAAGAACCCCTCGCAGAAGTTCTCAAGGAAAGAACTCGGCACTATCAAGAGCAAGAAAAAGAGATTGATTTCTGGTTTGTGAAAGATCCCGCTTTCCTGAATTTGGCCCTACTGCAAGAAGTGAAGGCAAAATGCCCCCAGCCTAGCGCCGCCGTGATTTCTACCAATAAACAGTTTATTGAGTGGCTGAAACTCCGCCTAGAATTTGTGTTGACTGGGGAATTTGTTGCTGATTCCGTTAGTGAAGCGATCGCCTAGTTTCTAGACCTGTACCCACTCAAATAATTCTAAAATGTTGCAACTTGTTAAAAAGATTTCCTAGTTGTGCCAATATTGCGGAAAATTCAAAATGATTGATCTAAAAATGATCTAAATAGGTCTAAATATTGGAGGAATTTTAACCCATGTCTCTATCAGATACCCAAATTTTCATCGCTCTTTTGGTTGCCCTTATCCCCGGCGTACTCGCTTATCGCCTATCTACAGAACTCTATAAATAACTAAAAATAGAGTAAACAAATAGTAAATAAATAGCATACATAGCTAAAAATCTTGCTAGAAACCTTGGTAGTGGGTACTAATTTCAGTACCCATTTTTTGTGGCGTTACGGCAGGCAAGGGGTTTAAGCTCACTAGACCTCTTGCAGAATTAGCTGGAACCTAACAAGTTCATAACGGTATCATGACGCTTTGAGGGATTTGTGCAAGAAGTCTACTGTTATGCGGTTGATCTGATGTCCTCGTGGGACTATATCAACTGTCTACCGACTTTCTACCAAAATTACCGGAATGGGGCTGGTTTCTAGCACCCCTTGGGAAACTGAACCTACCAATACTTCCTCCCAAGACTTGGAGCCTCGCTTCCCCATGACAATATCCGTAACATGGCGATCGACCGCAACTCGGATAATTTCCTCTGTCACCGAGCCGGCTAGATAGAGAAACTCGTAGTTAATATCCGAGAGCAGGCGTTGGGCTTGGGCTTGTAATTGCTCGATCGCTCCCTGATTTCCTTGGTTATCCACATACAAAACAATCACCTTGCCATCACTGCGCCGAGCAAGATCAGCAACTTTGGTTAACACCTGAGGGGCGAGGGGAGAAGTATCCACGGCAGCCAGAAATAGGGGACGACCGAAAAAAGCAACTTTGGTGGGATCAACCTCACCCCGTTCTAGTAACTTGGGCGCAAAGGTAGGAATAGCCCATGCCCCTAGGGGAGCCGTTACCAAAATCGACAGGGCGGCGATCGCTAAAATTGTTTCTCCCCCCGGCAGACCCTGAGTAAGGGGAATAGCCCCGATCGCTGCCTGTACCGTTGCCTTCGCCGAATTTCCCGGTAGTAAAAATAACTTTTCTTTGGTTGTCCAATTGCTGCCGAGGGTAGAAAGATACCAACCGAGCGATCGACCGATCAGCGTGCCGATGGTCAATATCAATAGGCCCACAAACAAAGTATTTGCCAAAATATCTAGCTGAATACTCGCCCCCAACAGGACAAAGAGGATAATTTCGGCGATCGTCCATAAACCATCAAAGCCGCCCCGCAACCGTCGAGCCAGAGGTGCATCCAATTCAATTAAAAAAAATCCCGTTGCCATCACCGCCAAATAACCAGAGAATACTGGAATCTTGGCTGCCATCACCACCAACAGCAGGGCAAAACTAGCCGCCATCAGGGAATCTTGCACCCCATTTTGCGTCCAATTCTGTTTGGTTAACAGGGAAACCAGTATTTTTGCCATCACCCAGCCGATGAAAATGCCTAGGGTAATTTGGATGATGATTTGCGCAGGTAGCAATTGGAGAGGGCTGAGGGTCAGGTTACCCAGGGTTATCCCCGTAGCTCCGCCGGTGGTCAGGAATGCTAATAATAGGCTAAATACTAGCAATAGCAACACATCGGACAAGGCACTACCCGTTAAAATGGCATCGGGAATCCCCTTTTCTACTCCCCAGCCCAAACCCTTGAGCCGGAGCATAGCGGGAACAATCACTGCCGGAGATTCTGCGCCGAGAATACAACCCAATAATAGTCCGGTGAGAAAATCAAACTGGAGGAAGACTATGGCGGCTAGGGCGATCGCCACCGCCTCACAAGCCGCCGGCAAGCACCCCAACCGGAGGGCGACAGTTCCCTGTTGAGATAGCTTTTCTCGATCGAGTCCCAGCCCCGCCTTCATCAAGATCACCATCACGGCGATCGTCCGCAGCGCATCCGCCAACCCCAAGATTTCAGGACTCAGAAGATTTCCCATCTGTGGTCCCAAAACAATACCCACCAGTACCATGCCCACAAGGGCGGGAGCTTGAAGACGGCGGGTAATCTGCCCCCCAAAAAAGCCCAGCAACAGAATCAAAATTATGCTTTCTAGCATTCACTTTTTTTATAGTGATCCTAAATCATTTTCTAAATTAGATTGCTTTTGGTAGGTGATTTCACCCGCCGCAGGCGGGTGAAATCATTTAGGACTGCTATGGCTGGCTTCCGAGGGTCTAGAATTAGAGACTTTGCGTTTGGTATAAAAAATATAAAAAATTAGGGCGATCGATCCCAGAAACCAAACCAGAATACAGACCTCATATCTTTGTATCTGGTATTTTGGCTGAGCAGGAGAGTTGATTTATTTATCCTGCCCCACAGAGATCAAGATTGCCCTTGATTTTTTAATTTAACTTTTGCTTAATATTGGCTATTCTAAATTTTGGTTTTTAATTTGGGATTCTAATCTTGATTCCCACCTTCCCGGCTGGCGGTCTGGATGTATAAAACAATGAGAAACACAGCAGGAACTAGAACAAATAGTAAGCTGGCAACAAAACCTAAATCATTAACTTGCATATAAATTACCCCTTTCAGGTTTTCTAGGATTCAATATGCTTATATTTTAGGCTACCTTTTGCTATTTTATGAGGTAATTTTTATATTTTCAGTTTATACTTTACATTTCCTCCCTTAACTGCTAGAGCAGATCAGCTAATTTAGCTAAACCTTCTTGGATCTGAGCTAGAGCCAGGCGTTTCTTGCCTCGCTTGGATTCTGGCGATGGCTCTTCTCCATGTTCTAGACGGATTTTTCCTTGGGCGATCGCCGTCATCAAGGCACTGATATTTGGCTTATCGCCCCACATCTGCCCAAGTTCTAGGGCAATTTTTTCTAATGTAGCTTTATCTTCTGCTGATACAGCGATCGTCAGTTTTTCGCGTTTATCTTTACTCATCTAACTACCCCCATAATTGCTTGAGCAAATTTTCCCCTCGGAGTCTTGGATAAATCTCCCCAGACAGCAAAGACTCTGGGAGAAAAGCCCAATAGGTATTGAAATAATAGCTCAAAGGAATAAATAGTGTTGGCGCGAGATGCCGAGTAGGGATGGTAATATTTTTGTCCCCGATAGGTAATTGTCTCCCCCTGCCAAACTACACCAAATTCATCAAAGACCCCATCTTCAAGGGCCATCAGAAAATATTCGACAATGGGAATTAGGTCGCTCTCTTTGTTACTGTCAGTGTACTTTTCGGGAAATAAGTTCAACCACTGAACAAAACTCTCTCTTGGATTCATGAAATAAATAGCCTCTGTTGTACTTTTAATAAGGATTTGGCGTGTTTTTTTCTTCGCCACTATTAAAAGTAACATCTTCTATTTATACGCGTCAATCGATAATTGTACGGATATTTTGGCGGCAAAAAATTAGATAAATAGGCTTGGAGGAGTCAAAAGTCATGATCCACGGACGATCGAGCTGATGAAGATAGGTGATAAGCTCACAGGTAGAGAAATCCGCAAATTTCTTGGGGGGAATCCTCTCCAAAAAAGACGGGTCGGATCGCTCCCCAGTCTGGCAAAAATAGGACAAGATTAGATCACTAATTGCTACTGTCCTCAAAAGCAGACCCTAAAAGTAAACCCTAAGTAATAATTAACCTCCAGAGAATTTAGCTATGACTATCCTTGAACAAGGCACAATTACCATTCATACAGAAAATATTTTCCCGATTATCAAAAATCTCTATATACTGACCACGAGATTTTCCTGCGGGAGTTGATTTCTAATGCGGTTGATGCGATTCAGAAGCTAAAAATGGTTTCCTATGCTGGGGAATTTAGCGGTGATCTGGGTGAACCAGAAATCTCGATCGCCATTGATAAGGAAAAGAAAACCCTATCCATCTCCGATAACGGGATTGGCATGACCGCCGATGAAGTGAAAAAATATATCAACCAAGTCGCCTTTTCCAGTGCCGAAGAATTTGTCAATAAGTACCAAAAAGATAAAGACCAGCAAATTATCGGTCACTTTGGTTTAGGTTTCTACTCAGCTTTTATGGTGGCAGGACAGGTGGAAATTGATACCCTTTCCTACCAAGAGGGAGCCACTCCGGTGCATTGGTCTTGCGATGGTTCCCCTAATTTCCAGATTGATGAATCTGCCCGCACAACCCATGGCACCACCGTCACCCTCACCCTTTTGGATGAAGAGGTGGAATACCTAGAAACCCTGCGGATTAAGCAACTGGTAAAGTCCTACTGCGACTTTATGCCTGTACCCATCAAGCTGGAAGGGGAAGTCATTAACCGCCAACGGGCTTTGTGGAAAGAATCGCCCCAGAGCTTAACTAAAGAAGATTACCTAGAATTTTATCGCTACCTCTACCCTTTCCAAGAAGAGCCGTTGCTGTGGGTACACCTGAATACCGACTATCCTTTTCTGCTCAATGGCATCCTCTACTTCCCGAAACTAAAACCCGATGTGGATGTCACCAAGGGACAAATTAAGCTGTTCTGCAATCAGGTATTTGTGAGCGATAACTGTGAAGAGGTGATCCCTAAGTTCCTAACACCCTTGCGGGGCGTGATTGATAGTACGGATATTCCCCTCAACGTCTCCCGGAGTGCGCTAACCAACGATCGCACCGTGCGGCGAATTGCTGATTATATTGCTAAAAAAGTGGGCGATCGCCTCAAGGAAGTTTACCGGGATGACCGGGCCGAATATATTCGATCGTGGCAGGATGTGGGTACTTTTGTGAAATTTGGTTCCCTCAATGATGACAAGTTCAAGAAGCAGGTAGAAGATATTCTCATCTATCGCACTACCTACAAGCCAGAGGTCACGACTCCCGAAGCCCCAGCCGTGGAGGTGCAAACCAAGGAAGGGGATGTGTGGGAAGAAGTGGCTGGCAAAGAGTCTCCCGCAAGTACAGATAGTTATACCACTCTCAAGGAATATCTCGATCGTAACAAAGAACGCCACGAGAACCGGGTCTTCTATTGCAGCGATCCGGCAACCCAAGCCACCTACGTCCAACTCCACCAGAACCAAGGCTTAGAAGTGCTGTTCATGGATTCCTTCATTGATGTGCATTTTGTCAGTTTCTTGGAGCGGGAATTTAGCGAAGTCAAGTTCTCTCGTGTGGATGCAGATTTGGATCAAACCTTGATCCAAGATAATCAAGAAACCGAAATTGTCGATCCCAAAACTAACAAAACCCGCAGCGAAGAAATCAAGGATATCTTTACCAGTGCCTTGAATAAACCCAAGGTGACAATCCGCACCGAGGCTCTCAAATCTGATAATCCCGAAGGCACGCCGCCTGCTATGGTCTTGCTGCCAGAAAATATGCGCCGCATCCAAGAAATGATGGCGATGATGCAACAACAACAGGCAGAATTCCCTGAAGAGCATACCCTCGTGGTCAATACTGCCCACCCCTTGATTCAAAACCTCGTGAAACTCAGCCAAGGTAGCATCATCCAAGATTCTGGTAGCTCTCCTAGTGGGGAAACCGCCAAGCTCATCTGTCAGCACGTCTATGACCTTGCCCTAATGAGCCAAAAGGGATTTAATGCCGAGGGCATGAAAGCCTTTGTGGAGCGATCGAACCACGTCCTCACAGCCCTAACTAAAAACCTCTAGTCTCTCTGGATAAATTCAGTCCAGTTAACTTAATCAAACGTGAGTTCGACAAAATCTGAAGCCCTCACCCTCACCCTCTCCCAGAACGGGGGAGGGAACAAGAAAAATTAGTCTTACTCCCCTTCTCCCCTTGAGGGAGAAGGGGTTGGGGGATGAGGGGTATTTCTGAGCATCGAACTCACGTTAA